>NZ_JBKORF010000022.1:0-163093 GCF_047314685.1 Shewanella sp. BJSY2023SW001 | reverse complement strand
ATGTATTCAAACACAGCCCGACGCATTGTTTCTCGATTCATGATTGGCTCGTATTGCACCGCTTCAACCTTCAACGAGTGGAAGAAGCTTTCGGCGCAAGCATTATCCCAACAATTCCCTTTACGGCTCATGCTTATCTTCAAACCATGCGCCAAAGCTAGGTTTCGATAAGCGTGTGAGCAGTACTGGCTGCCTCTATCGCTGTGAACGATGACTCCTGTGGGCATGCCGCGACGAAACAGTGCCATACGGAGCGCATTACAGGTTAAGTCAGCTGTCATTCGGGGGCTCATCGCCCACCCTACGACAGCGCGTGAGTAAAGGTCGATGATAACGGCCAAGTACAGCCAGCCCTCGCTGGTCATTAGGTAGGTGATGTCGCCCACCCATTTTTCATTGGGCGCCGCAGCGGTAAAGTCTCTCCCAAGCAGGTTTGGCGCTACAGGAAGGCGATGGTCGCTGTTAGTCGTCACTTTGAATTTGCGGGCTGCTTTGGGCACGAGCTGTTGCCGTCTCATGCTATCAGCAATGGTTTTTACATTGGCTCTCTCGCCGTCATCTGCCAGTTCGGCCTGAATGCGTCGGGCACCATCGCGCTGTTTGCTGGCGTCAAATGCGGCCTTGATTTTCCTATCCCTGTCATCACGTTTCAGTTGTCGTTTACCAAGCTCGGAGCTGGCGTTACGCCATGCATAATACCCACTACGCGAGACCTTGAGCACAACAGTCATACGCTTTACCGAGAAGCGATGCTGGTGCTCAAGCATGAATGCAAACCGGTTCACTTTTGATTCTTCGCGAAGTAGGTAGCCGCCTTTTTTAGAATGGCGAGGTCCTCTGCTTGCTCTGCGAGCTGGCGTTTGAGTCGCGCCACTTCGGCCGTGAGCTCAGCTTCGCGCTGACTGGTGTTCGTATTCTTCTCTGCGGCATTACGCCAGTTGTAGAGTTGGGAGTCGTATATACCCAGCTTTTTAGCGGCGGCGCTTACCCCTTTGATTTTTGCTAGCTTAAGGGCTTCAGCTTTGTACTCAGATGTATAGGTTTGTCGTTTGGTCTTTGATGTCATTGTTCACCTCGTTAAACGATTTTACTCGCTTAGCGTGGTGTCCAAAACTATCGGGGCGGATCACTCCTGATGAAGTCTACTTCGGCAGACAAAGATACGCTGCATGAGCAAGATCAACCACTTAAGAAATTAGCTTATGTGTCCAACCATCGGGGTCCACTTCTCTACCCATAACAAAACGGTTTTCGACAATCCGTCAAAACGATCAGAAACCACATAGCAGCCAAACCAGAAGCGCATAGCACCGTAAAGTCACCATGGTACGACCATGGTTCGTCCACTCCGCAGCCCTTGGTAATACTAGCTTACGAGTTAGCAGTCACCGGAGTTTGTTGGATTTACTGGGATTCCCTTGTGCACAGAATCGTCATGCGATGAACCATATATGGACCATGGGAGAAATTCTAAGACAGATAAAGGGAGTCTATTTTGGGAAGAAAAGAGGCGATAGCAGGAAAGGAGTTTTGAGGTAAGCACCTGAAAATTAGAACATTTTCAAACACCTAAAACGACGAAAGGCCGCTATAAAAGCGACCTTTCTATGTATGGTACCGGTGAGCGGACTTGAACCGCTACGCCCGAAGGCAACGGATTTTGAATTCATCTTAAGCTCTTGTAATTACTTGCATTTAAGAGGATTTTTTTGGATATCAAGGACCATGAAATATGATTTCATTGGATCTCTTTAGCACGCGTCAAGCACAGATTTAAAATGGGAAAATGGTACACACACTTGACCACTCTTTGTAACACGTTTCTGGGCAAAACTGTTGTAGCACAATTAAGTAAAAATTATCTAAAGTATGACAAACTCGCTTAGATGAGTGTTCAGATCAGTATCCATTTATTTTATCATCTGAACTTATATACCTCAGTTCTATTTCTACCGTTATGTTTTGCTTGGTAAAGTGCATCATCAGCACCTTTAAGAATGGCGCTAATCGGCTCTCTTTCGGCTAACCATTGGGATACTCCGATAGAAATCGTCACGTGACCTACGACATCAAACTCATTGGATTCAATGGACTTTCGAATTCTCTCGGCAACGTACTCAGCCTGACGTATGTCTGCTTTAACTAAAAAAACCATGAACTCTTCTCCGCCAGATCGGCAGACAATATCCACCTCTCGCGCCTGCGCCTTGATCATATTTGCCACACTGATGAGTAAAGTATCACCGACATCATGACCAAAGGTATCATTCACTTTTTTGAAGTAATCAACATCCAGAGCGAGCACAGAAAATGGAGTGTTTTGTATACGCAAATTATCAATGGCCTTATCTAAACCTCTGCGGTTTAACAACCCAGTCATAGAATCAGTTAAGGTATCGAGGTGCAGTTGATCAATTGTGTTGGATACAATATTGAATGTACTGACGAATGAACGCTTCAGGTGTGACGCTTCAAAATACCAAGGTTTCACTTTATTTAAGTCTCGTTTAGTCGAAGTGTGGCTTTCAAAGTTTTTGACGACACTCGCTAATTGCCATAATGGTTTTGAGATAAAAACCGAAGATATCCAAATAATTAAAAGCGTGAGCGCACCAATTGGAAGCGTTGCCACAAATACACTCCACATTTGGTCATTAAGCACTGACAGAGTGAGGCTTTCCGATTTCTCAGCAACTATCCCCCAACCAGAATAATTGACTGGTGCGTACCCAGCAAGCATATCAATACCCTGAGAGTTAATGATAACTTTCCCACCTTTCTCTCCCTGAATCACCTCATTTATTGCTTCATTATTGACAATGACTTCTCCCACTCGTTGTTTATTAGGGTGATAAATCAATGTCCGATTTTTATCCACAACATAGAGGTATGACCCATCTCTGTAGCCATGGTGCCCAAGTATGCTCATTAATATGTTTTTCTTATCGAGATAAATGCTCCCGCTAACGTAACCTAAATACTCTTTTTGTGCGGAGAAGATAGGGTACGAAATACTTATTAGATAATTACCTGCCGGGGATACGAACGGATTCGTGACGATTGGAGCCTTAGCGTTCAACGATTGTAGCGAACTGTCTGTTGTTAATTGGACACCTTTCACTCGTGTTGTTTCTGGTGAAACGGAAATGATGACCCCTTTCGCATTGACGATGACTACAGAGTTAAAAGAGTCAGTTTGGGTTCTTAATCGATCTACTTCTTGTTGCAACGCATCTGAATCACCTATCCTACTCCCAAGCGTAAGTGCGCTATACTCCAATTGAGACAAAGCTGATTCAATGAAAGTGTCCGTCATTTCGGCCATTTTTTCAGCGTAAACACGATTGGATTCAATGGTGTTGGTGACAATGAGGTCATGTTGGACACGATATATGGAGTAAAAAGCGTTCAGAAGAGTGACCAATACACTAAAGATGCTTAGAATCAGAATAAGTTGCCTCAAATTCAACTTGTCTTTCATCCGTTTTGATTCACCCACATATTCCATAAATTAAGTCACCCATTTGTAGTGGTCAAGTTAAGGAAGCTGCGATTAAGTGGTCCGCAGCTCCCGATATGACGCCCCAAACCGTCCTTTATCGACGTCCTGTGGCTCAATTTTCCAATTTTAAGCCCAAAATCGTCTCTTCGTGGCTGATTTTGGCCCTGTTTCAGGCCAATTTCCTCATTTCAGGTAGATCTCGCCTGTGCCCGTATCAATTGGTCAACTCGAACCAGGTTCGCCAGGGTGAATAACATCGCCAGTTGACTGTCATTTTTAGCCAGCCCCTTGTACCTGGCTTTGACGAAACCAAACTGACATTTTACTATCCGAAATGGATGCTCAACCTTCGCTCGGATACTCGCTTTCAGGTATTCGTAACGGATGGCCAGCTTGTTCTTGCGCGGGTGTTGCTTCAATGCATTCACTTTGCCGGGACGCTTGGCGATAAGCCAGTCTGCGCTGACATCGCTGAGCTCATCGCGCTTTTCGGCCCCCTGATAACCAGCATCGGCTGAGATAAATTCTTCATCGCCATGCAGTAACTTGCCAACCTGATTGAGGTCGTGCTCGTTAGCCGCCGTGGTCACCAGACTGTGGGTCAGGCCACTTTTGGCGTCCACGCCAATGTGCGCTTTCATGCCGAAGTACCACTGGTTACCTTTCTTGGTCTGGTACATGTCTTCATCACGGCTGTTGTGTTTGTTTTTGGTAGAGCTGGGGGCTTGAATGATGGTGGCATCCACCAAGGTGCCCTGGGTCATTAGAACGCCACACTCTGCTAGCCAGTGATTAACGGTACTGAAGATTTTGCGGGCCAGTTCATGCTGCTCCAGCAAATGCCGGAAATTCATGATGGTAGTGCGGTCTGGAATGGCTTTATCCAGTGACAGGCGAGCAAATTGGCGCATGGAGGCGATTTCATAGAGGGCATCTTCCATGGCCTCATCGCTCAGGTTGTACCATTGCTGCATGCAGTGAATACGCAGCATGGTTTCCAGCGGATAGGGCCTGCGACCATTACCGGCCTTGGGATACACAGGCTCGATAACGCCAAGTAATTTGTCCCAGGGAAGCAAGTCATCCATTCTGCCAAGGAAAACTTCTTTGCGGGTCTGGCGGCGTTTACTGGAAAACTCACTGTCGGCAAAAGTCAGTTGCTAGCTCATCCGGTTACTCATTCTGGGTTCAGGTTACAACACGATGATCTCACATCTCGGACTTATTCGCACCTTCCCTTGGATTGATTATTCTCATGCGTTTTCTCCCTGACTGAACGATGTACGAAGTCCCCCTCCTTCTATCCCGACCTATTCGGAATAGAAGGAGGCTTCATAGTGGCGCTGGATCAATTCGGTCGTCGTTTTCCGTTATTTCAGCAACGCCAGAATCTCGTGCGCGGCGGCAGCGGATGAGGCAGGGTTCTGACCGGTGACGAGTTTGCCGTCCCGCAGCACAAAGCTGGCCCAATCGGCGCCTTTCTCATAATTGCCACCATTGGCTTTGAGCATATCCTCGACCAGGAAGGGCACAACGTTGGTCAGGCCAACAGCCTCTTCTTCTGTGTTGGTGAAGCCTGTCACACGTCGCCCTGAGACCAAGGGCTTGCCGTCTGTGCCTTGAGTGTGGCGGAATACGGCGGGGGCGTGGCAGACGGCGCCAACAGGCAAGTCAGCGGCGGCAAAGGCTTCGATCAGGCGTTTGCTGTCAGCATCTTCGGCCAGGTCCCACAACGGGCCATGGCCACCGGGATAGAAGATTGCATCGAACCTGACTTCTGTTATGTCAGACAGTTTCAGCGTAGTCGCAAGATGCTTTTGCGTCTCGGCATCGCCCTTGAAACGATGAGTGTCGTCAGTCTGTGCGTCCGGGCTATCGCTGGACGGGTCAATGGGAGGCTGTCCACCCTTGGGCGTGGCCAGGGTGATGTCGGCCCCAGCGTCCTTGAAGACGTAATAGGGCGCGGCAAATTCCTCCAGCCAGAAGCCTGTTTTTTTACCAGTGTCTCCAAGTTCGTCATGGGACGTGAGTATCATCAGAATTTTCATGTAATTCCCCTATTTTGTGGTGCTAACGCGGATCACGCGCTTGCCAAAGTTATCGCCGTTGAGAAGGCCGATGAAGGCTTCCGGGGCATTTTCCAAGCCACCAATGACCTCTTCGCGATACTTGATTTTTCCACTTTCCACCCAAGCACCCATCTGTTTGGCGAATTCCGGATATAGGTGACCGAAACTGTCAAAGATGATAAATCCTTGAACCTTTACCTTGTTCCGAAGAATCTGCCCCATTAACCAATTCATTCGGTCTGGCCCGCCGGGCAGTTCGGTGGCGTTGTATTGCGAGACCAGTCCACACACCGGCACACGCGCATGCGGGTTCAAAAGCGGGATCACCGCATCCAGAACCTTGCCGCCCACGTTTTCGAAATAGACATCGATGCCGTCCGGACTGGCCTTGGCAAGCTGATCCGCAAAGTCTGGTGCCTTGTGGTCGATGCATGCATCGAAACCCAGCTCGTCAACCGCATAGGCGCATTTTTCCGGCCCGCCTGCGATGCCAACAACACGGCAGCCCAGCAGTTTGCCAATTTGGCCTACGGTTGCGCCGACCGGACCCGTCGCCGCGGCCACCACAATTGTCTCCCCGGGTTTGGGCTCACCGATCTGCGTCAGGCCAGCCCAGGCGGTAAACCCAGGCATGCCTAAGATCCCAAGTGCCCAGGATGGGTGCTCTGGCGAAACGCCAAGATTAGTAACCCCTTCACCATCGGAAAGAGCGTAATCCTGCCAGCCGTTGAAGCTAAGCACCCAGTCGCCCTCCGCGAAGCCATCAAGCTTCGAAGTAACCACTTTGGCAACCGTGCCGCCAACCATGACATCGCCGACCTCAACCGGTGCAGCATAAGAAGGCGCATCACTCATTCTGCCGCGCATATACGGGTCGAGTGACAAGTACTCGGTACGCAAAAGCATCTGATTGTCACCGACAGAAGGAATCGCCTCCTCTTCTAGCCTTAGTGTGTCCAGAGTCGGCTCGCCCGTAGGGCGCTTCGCCAACACGAGCTTGCGGTTTGCGGTGTCTGTTTGTTTCATGTTCGACTCCTCCTACAAAGCAGCTTCAAGAATGCGACGAGCTTCATCGGGGCCGATAGCGTTATGTTCCCCAAGTGCAGTCATTCCGTGTTCCTTTAAGGCACTAACGATGTGATTGATTCCGTCAGCATCAACGTCATAGTCGCCTAACCGAGTCTTGATACCCATCTGCTCGAAGAAACCGCGCGTTGCTTCGATTACCGCGTCAATTCGTTCATCATCGGATCCTTCGCGGATATTCCAGACATTGCTGGCATACTGGAGAAGCTTTTCACGTTTAGCTTCGCGCTGATCATCGATCAATGATGGCAGCACAACCGCCAGCGTGCGGGCGTGGTCCGTATCATTCAGTGCAGTAATTTCGTGCCCAATCATATGAGTGGCCCAGTCTTGAGGTACACCTGCACCAATAAGCCCATTCAGAGCCATGGTCGCAGTCCACATCAAATTGGCACGAATGTCATAATCTTCGGGTGTCTCAAGCGCCTTGGGGCCAAGTTCAATCAATGTGCGCAGCAGGGCTTCGGCAAAGCCGTCCTGAACCCGCGCGGCCACTGGATAGGTAAGATACTGTTCGATCGTATGAACAAAGGCGTCCACCACACCATTGGCAATCTGGCGAGATGGCAGAGTGTAGGTGACCTCCGGATCCAGAACCGAGAAAACCGGGTAGCAATAAAGGCTACTAAACGGCAGTTTTGCCTCTTTTTCTGGGTTGGTAATCACCCCGCCAGAGTTCATCTCGGATCCCGTAGCTGGTAGCGTCAACACAGAGCCAAACGGCACCGCTTGGGTAATGACTGATCCACGTGAGGTAAGAATGTCCCAGGCGTCACCGTCATACTTTACCGCCGCCGCAATAAACTTGGTGGCGTCGATGACCGACCCGCCGCCAACGGCAAGCAAGAAAGTAACGGCATTTTCGCGAATCATCTCAACTGCTTTTAGCGTTGTAGCATAGCGTGGGTTAGGTTCAATACCTCCAAACTCCAGGATTGCCCGGCCAGCAAGAGCTTCGCGTACTTGGTCCAGCACACCCGTACGTTCGGCACTGCCACCGCCATATAGAATCAAAACTTTCGCATCAGCGGGAACCTGATCTTTCAGCTCCGCAATACTGCCTTTGCCAAACAAAATTCTGGTAGGGTTGTGAAAGTTGAAATTTTTCATATCAGTTTCCTTCAGTTTCAATATGTAAGCGGACATTAATATTTCCGCGGGTAGCATTGGAGTAGGGGCAAAGCTGATGTGTCGCCTCGACCAGGCGTTGTGCGTCCTCGCGGGCCATGCCCGGCAAGTGAGCAGTGATGTCGAGGTCAAGCCCGTATCCGCCATCGGATCGTTGGCCGATACCCACTTCGATTGAAGTTTTTGCCCCCTTGGCATTCAGTTTGAGCTGTTTTGCGGTGATCTCCATCGCGCTGTCGAAACAGGCCGCATAACCAAGTGCAAACAGTTGTTCAGGGTTTACGCCATCTTCATCGCTATCGGGTCGAACCATTTGGACCGAAAAGCTGCCGTCGTTCAGGGTTGAAGTTCCCGAGCGTCCGCCCGTTGCCGTCGCCGCGGTTTTGTAGAAGATTTTCATGATCTATCACTCCTCTTTCGACTATCGAACGGTTAAAAACAAAATACCTCGAGGGCATCGTTTAGTGCTTCACCATCTAGAATGGCGCATCAATATCAACCACCGAAATGAGCTTGTGGTTGACGAATTCCCTGATTCCGAGCCCGATCAGTTCTCGACCGTAGCCCGACCGCCCGATACCACCGAAAGGTAAGTCAGCCTTGGCCATGGTCGGGTGATTTACAAAGACCATCCCAGTAGAAATCTGTTTCGCAACATCAGCACCACGCTTTGGGTCGGCAGTAAATACAGACCCGCCAAGCCCGAACGGTGAATCATTGGCAATGCGTATTGCATCTACCTCATCCTTCGCACGAAACAGCATCGAGACTGGGCCGAAGAATTCCCAATATCGAGCCGGGTTATCTTCTGAAAGATTAGTCAGAATGGTCGGTTGTACAAAAGCACCCGAACTGGGAACCTTTGGCCCAACTTCCGTTGCCGTAGCTCCGTAAAAAACTGCTTGGCGTATCTTGTCTTTAATCTCGTTTGCAGCAGCCTCGGAAGACAGGGGCGCTAACGTCGTGGTAGGATCCGCCGGATCACCTGCCCGAAGCTTCGCAACGCCGGCGGTGTAACCTTCAAAAAATTGGTCATATACGTCATCAACGACGATCATGCGCTTAGAAGAGACACAGACTTGACCGCCATTCCAGTGCCGTCCAAAGACCGCCCAATTAATGGTCTTCTCCATTTCCGCATCGGCCAACACCACAAACGCGTCTGCGCCTCCAAGTTCGAGCGTGGATTTCTTCAGTGCTTTGCCTGCCTGTGAGGCAACAATCGAGCCCGCACCTTCCGATCCGGTCAGCGCAACGCCATGGACACGTGGATCGTTAATGATGGTTTCGATTTGCGAACGTGTCGCATAAAGGTTTTTGAACGCCCCTTGGGGCAAACCCGCCTCCAACATTAATTTTTCGAATGCTGCAGCTGCCTGCGGAACATTCGAGGCATGCTTGAGCAACATGGTATTGCCAGCAGACAATTGTGGCGCTGCAATACGAGCCACTTGGTAAAACGGAAAGTTCCACGGCTCAATTGCCAACAAGACCCCCAAAGGCTCTGCGGACAGAACAGCATCACCTTCATCGGGATTGGCTACTGGCAGCTTTTCAGGCGCCAGTAAGGCTTCTGCATTGTTGGCATAATAGTCAAAGATATCCGCTGACAAGGCGATTTCGGCTTTAGCTTCGGAGACAAGCTTGCCCATTTCAACTGTCAACAACTTGGCAAAAAAATCGACGTCACGACGTAATATGGTTGCGGCGGAGTGCATTACACAGGCACGTTCTGCAAACTCAGTTTCCTTCCACAATAAAAATGCCGCATGAGCATTTTCAATAGCTTGATTAACTTCAGTATCGGTCGCGTCCGGGTACGCTTCCAAGAGTTCGCCGGTGTAAGGGTTTCGTGTTTCATAAGCCATAATTAAATCCTTTCGCGTGGGGCGCGTTTGGGTTGTAAATCTCGAGTTTATTCATAACCCGCAAACTACTAGACCGGTCATCTAGATGACCGGGAAAATAAAAACATGAAATCTAATTGCTTATCATGCCAAGTTTCAGCTTAACCTCGAATAGACCAGTCGTCTATAATTTTTTTGAAATAACTATAATCTTTAAGGGTAACAACCCCTCAAAAGGTCGTTAGTCCGCCTCATGAATTCTCTCGGATCAGTATTTCAACATGCCACACCTTTCCACCATAAACTGGACAGGCCCGTGCCGACGTTATCAACATGTCCCGCATATCCAGAACGATGATAAATTTAGTCCGACACCTTCTCAGGTATTCTGGGCGCCGAGGCAGCCTGCGAATCGTAGGTGGGGTAGTCGACATATCCCTTGTCAGTTCCACCGTACATTGTTGTGGGATCAACCTCGTTCCAAGGCAGCCCTTGCCGTATTCGATACGGTAAATCCGGGTTTGCAATAAACGGCTTCCCAAAAGCGAACAAGTCGCCGTATCCAGCATCAAGCATACGAAGCGCTTTCTCCGGAGTGTATCGGCCTGCATAAATCAGAGCGCCACTAAAAGCACCTCGGAGCGCACTGCAGAAGCTGTCAGGCAATTCTGGTGCATTGTCCCAGTCGGCTTCAGCGATAGAAATATAGGCAATACCCATGCGCTCTAACAATTTTGCCGCTTCTAGGTAGGTTTCGTGAGGGTCTGTTTCAACCAATCCCAGATAAACACGTGCCTCTTCCGTGCTCTCGAATAAGGGAGCAAACCTCACTCCCAAGCGCTCAGCCCCCACTTCTTCTGAAATTGCGGCCACAATCTCTTCCAGGAAGCGCAGGCGGTTCCGCAAACTTCCGCCGTATTGATCCGTCCGATGATTAGTATGCTCTGAGATGAACTGGTTAACCAGATAGCCATTCGCGCTGTGGATTTCTACGCCATCAAAGCCGGCTTCCACGGCGTTACGAGCAGCGCGAGCATATAGCTTCACAAGCTCTTGAATTTCCTCGGTTGAAAGTGCGCGGGGCTCATCCGGATCAGCCAGTGCGCCCTCCCCTGGTGCTGTTTCTACGAACACTTTCACACCTTCTGCACGAATGGCTGAGGGTGCTACCGGAGCCTGTCCGTCCGGCTGAAGAGAATTATGAGAAACTCGCCCTACATGCCACAGCTGACAAAAGATTTTGCCGCCTTCACGATGAACAGCGCCGGTTACTTTTTTCCAACCCTCAATTTGTGCCGCTGTAAAAATACCCGGCGTCCAAGCGTACCCCTGACCTCTGGGCTCTATCTGCGTGCCTTCTGTGACCATGAAGCCAGCAGAAGCCCGCTGCGCATAGTAGTCAGCCATCAGATCGTTCGGAATATTTCCTGGCTGAGTGCTTCTTGAACGCGTGAGAGGCGGCAGAACAATACGATTTTTCAGTTCAAGCGAACCCAGACGAAAGGGCTCAAAAAGAGGGTTTACATTCATAACGCTATTTCCTTTAAATAAAGTTTTCATACCGGAGCAAACAGTGCTCCATTACATTAAAAGAGCCCCAGACCGGACTCATTCAGGCTGATAATAATATTTTTCTTCTCGGTGTAACTATCCAGCACCATTTTGTGAGCCTCCCGACCAATACTGGATTTTGTTGCTGGCATCTACAATAATCGTCGGAGAGATAAAGCAACTACGGGCCAGACTCGCAACAACCAGTCGCTCCCGCAATAATTATCCTTGCGCCTTCCTGAGTCGCCAGATCGATATAGCCGAGGATCCTTTCCATCTGTTGCTGGCTGAACTGCCTTCCCATTTGAGTGTTAAGGTCCAAGGATCTCCAACTTTTATCTCCTCAAAACGCTCCTTAAGCACACCAATAAATTCGTCAAAGATAGCCCGATGGACAAACAGTCAAGCGCCGGACTCACACACTTTTCCCTAATTGAGGAAAATCGATATGATAATCCCTTCCAAAGCCTTCTCGATATTCGCATCGGGAACACAATGTTGGCCGATTTTCCACCCAGCTCTAGAGTCGCCGGTATTAGCTTTTCAGCCGCGGCTTTAGCTACGCGATATCCAACGGCTGTCGATCCGGTAAATGCCAACTTGTCGACATCGGGGTGATCAAGTAGCGCTTGTCCAGCCTCAGGACCGTCGCCGGTAACAATGTTGACGGTTCCTTGAGGTAATACTTCGTTAAGAATCTCTCCCAAAGTGAGCAAAGTAATCGAGGTCATCTCTGATGGTTTGATAACAACCGTGTTGCCAGCCGCTAGGGCCGGAGCCAACTTCCAGGCCGCCATCAACAGAGGAAAGTTCCACGGAATAATCTGCCCGACGACACCTATAAGCTCACTCAACACCAAACTCAGAGTCTGATTATCAAGTTGCGTTGCCTCGTCGCTATGCGAGCGAACAACACCCGCGAAATAACGAAAATGATCAACGGCCAGCGGGATATCGATTTGGCTGGATTCCCGCAAAGGCTTACCGTTATCCAGAGTTTCTAAGTACGCAAACTCTTGTGCTCGAGCCTCAAGCAAGTCCGCTATCGAGAGCAACGCGCGCTGACGCTCCATCGGAGATGTGCTGCTCCAACGGGGAAAAGCCTCACGAGCAGCCTTTACAGCCAAATCCACGTCTTCGCTACTGGCCATCTGCAAATGTGAGAATGTTTCTCCTGTGGCAGGGCTAACCGTTGGGATCATCCGGCGAGACCGGCTGTCTACCCATTGCCCGCCAATTAGCATTCGATAGCTAGGCTTAATATTCTCTAGCGCTTTCTCTTTAGTGGCACTATGACTCATTCTCTGCTCCTACCTTTGCCGAAACATCGTTTCCAAACACAATCCATAGCGAACTAGCACTCAAAATTGCGCGTGCACCTGGTACCGAGTCATGACAAGGGCAATGTTACGGTGGTAATATCACAAACAGAAACAGTAATTATTTGTTACAAATACAAATATGAATGATATTAGTCTGATCGACCTAAAGCAGCTACGGGTCTTTAAAGCACTCTTAAAAGAGCGAAACGTGACACGTGCCGCCGCCCAGATGGGCCTTACTCAGCAGGCTGTAAGCGCTCAACTGAGCAAGCTAAGGGACACGTTTCAAGATCATCTATTCTTGCGCTCCGCACAGGGCATCATTCCCACGCCACTCGCCGAACAGCTTGAGCCAAGAGTAAATGCAGTGTTCGAGAGTCTTGCGGCATTAGCACCGCCTGACAGGTTCGATCCTGCCGAGGTGCAAACGACCTTTGCGATATCCGCAACGGATTATGCTGTGGCAGTTATATTGCCCAGGTTGATGGCGAAGGTAAGAGCTCAAGCTCCAGGGCTAAAGCTGATTATCAGGGACTTTGAAAGCGATAGACTGTATCCGCTCCTGACCTCTGGAGACCTCGATCTGGCTTTAACCTTTCCGGCGTTCGTCCCCAATAATTGTCAAACGAAATGGTTGTTCTCCGAGCACCACATCTGCGTAACAAGGAGCGACTCTCCATTGCAAAACCGGCAACTCTCCATTGGAGACATTGCCGACTTGCCTCAGATTATCGTCTCCCCGACAAGGGCAAACCTGATCGGTTCAGCGGATGACTGGTTTGCGAGCAAGGGCTACAGCCGAAATATCGTCATGTCGGTACCGAGCTTCTCAGCTGCACCGGCCTGTATCGCCTCAACCGACTGCATAGCCTTCCTGCCCTCACGCATTCTGCCGAATCCGCTGGTTCGTCCGATCCTGCTCGATGACTCGCCACCCTGCTTCGATGTCATTGCCGCATGGCACCCTCGCTCAAGCCGGGACCCGCTGCACAAGTGGATACTGTCACTTCTCCAGCAGGCATTCCCGGCGCAAGAAAGCACTAAACTATAGGAGTGCCCTGCGGCTACCACTCAACAACGATTTTGCCAAAGTGGCTACCACTTTCCTGAAGCCGAAAAGCATCCGCTAAACGATCTAGAGGGAAACTGCAGTCGATCACTGGGCGAAGATTGTTTTGTTTCAACGCTGCAACGTATTCCTGCTGCTGACGACGGCTGCCAACCACCAACCCTTGCAAGCGAGCCTGTTTGGCCATCAACAACGAGGTGGGTACATCGCCACCTCGTCCTGTCAACACGCCAATCAAAGCTACGTGGCCGCCAACGCGAACCGCCTGCAAGGACTGTGCAAGCGTGCCAGGTCCACCGACCTCAACAACGTGGTCAACACCCCGTCCATTCGTCAATTCGAGCACTTCAGTACCCCAATCAGGATTCGTCCGATAGTTAATAACATCGGTTGCCCCAAGAGACCGAGCCCTTTCAAGCTTTTTGTCAGAGGAGGAGGTTACGATGACGCGCGCGCCCATGGCTCTGGCAATCTGTAAGGCTGCAATAGATACCCCCCCGGTGCCGAGCAACAGCACACTATCACCGGCCTTGATTCCCCCCTCAACCACCAAAGCCCGCCATGCTGTCAGGCCAGCTGTGGTGATCGTCGCTGCTTCGGAATGGCCCCAACACGAAGGCGCATGGGTAAAATAGTGTGCTGGCCGCACCACATACTCAGTCGCGTAACCGTCTATTCCATCACCTGGCGTTCTTCGGAAACTGCCCACATCATCAAATGCGCGACCGTCCTGCCATTGAGGGAAAAAACTAGACACAACACTTTCGCCAACAGCGAACTCAGTCACGCCTTCACCCACAGCCTCGACCACTCCCGCACCGTCAGACATTAGAATTCGCCCATCAGTGGTTGGGATACTCCCATTAGCGACCAGTAAGTCGTGGAAATTGAGGGAGGTTGCATGTATTGCCACGCGTATCTGTCCCACTCCAGGTTGACCAGGATCGGGCAGATCTCTCAGCTCTAATTGATTCAGCCCACCCGGGGCCCGCAGAACAACTGCTCTCATAAGGATTCCCTATTTTTATAAATAGACTGGTCGTCTATAACTGGATGAAAATTTTTACCGATTAGTTCTTTTTTAACCCCAGCAAACCTTGTGTTGCCTCAAACGCAGACTCCATGGGCTCACGGCTGCGTGTGATTTTCGCACGCAAGCTCGCACCCAACCATAATTGATAGAGAGTTGACGCTGTCGTTTTCGCATCCAGATGAGCAGATAACGAGCCATCAGCAATGCCGTCTTCAACCGCTCGGGCAAGTCTTGCGATAACTCGATCTGTTCCCTGCTGCAACACAATACGCATAGTTTCGGATAAATCGCTAACTTCGGCTGCAAGTTTGACCGCCAGACACTTGCCTTTCGGGTCGCAGGCCGACTGAGTTTCCAGCCAGGCTTCCCAGTAACTCATCAATCGCTCTGCTCCGGACAAACCCGGTCGAGAGAGCAGTGCCTCCAGAGACGCTTGGTAGCCGGAAAAATAGCTCTTTAGTAATTCCTCACCAAAGGCCTCTTTGGATCCAAAATAATGATAAAAGGACCCTTTAGGCACACCAGCGGTCTTCAGAATTTCGCTCAATCCGACAGCACTAAACCCTTTACCACTGATAATACACTGGCCGGTTTCCAAGATATGACTACGTACATCGTGAACATTAACTTTTGATTTCATAGGTAGATTCTAAGCCGGACTAGACCAATTGTCTAGACTAGAGACTCTGGTTGTGCACGGAAACCTATGGAAAACAAACGCTCGACCGAATACTTTTATTACGCTTGGCTGCAAGACGGCGGTGCATTATGATTAGACTGGTCGTATATGATGTGAGATAGTAACAATCTAACACTTGAGTGGGTAGTCACCCAGCAAAACCGCCTCTTCACTCATCTCGCACAAATCTTCCGGAGTTATATATGATCCTCATTCATCACTTAAACGATTCGCGCTCACAGCGTATTCTCTGGTTGCTCGAAGAGCTAGGCCTTGAGTACGACATTAAACGCTATGAGCGTGATTCGGTTACACATTTGGCGCCACCAGAGCTGTTGCACATTCACCCATTAGGTAAGTCGCCGGTCATTGAAGACGGCAATTTCATCATCCATGAATCCGGGGCAATTATTGATTATCTCATCAGAAAATATGCTGGAGACCTCCTGCACCCTACTCCTGAAAGCCGGGCGTATGAGCAATATGTGCAATGGCTTCACTACGCTGAGGGATCAGCAATGCTTCCTCTGCTGTTGAAGGTTTATGTTGATCCTCTGGGAGATGGAGGTGCAGCTCTGCAGCCGCGCATAAACAGCGAACTAGATAATCATTTGGGTTTTGTTGAAGCTTCGTTGGAGGGTAAAACCTTTCTGCTAGATGAACTGTTCAGTGCCGCAGATATCCAGATGAGCTTTGTTGGGGAGATTGCAGGCTCATTTGGTCTATTACACCAACGCCCCAACCTGACAGCTTGGATCAAACGGCTCCAAGCCCGCCCCGCATACCAATCTGCCTTAACCAGAGGTGGTACCTACCGTTTAGCCAACTAGTATAAAACCTGTAGGTCTGATTGAGGTGTTTAGCACCTCTTCAATGGCCGAGCTTTCCCATCAATCTGCTTTGTTAACAGGGTTAATACCATCATATTTGTTTCTCCTATTGGTTATCTATTTTTCATTCTCCATGTTTTTTCAAATATGCAAGGCGCAAAAAAAGGGGCCGAAGCCCCTTGGATCAGAGATGAACTTTCGGAAAGCCCATGGCACCGTAAACATTCAGCACATCATTCCAATCCCAACTTTTCACGCCGAGTGACGTTGGTATCGGAGGGATCAAGACTTGTGTCAGAATGCCTTTTTGCCAGGCTTTTTTCTTGAGTTCATTCGCTGCATTCAGGCCGGTCTCAGAGAGATCGTGGTCTGCCCAGATGTACAGCATTTTCACATTACTTGGTGGTTCAAACCTAGCCAGTAGCGTTGCATTCACAACCGACCAACATGTTTGCCCCGTTGCTCTGGTTACCGCTAGGGCCGTTTCTATACCTTCAGAAACACCTAGTACTTCACCAGGCTCACCTATCGGAATGGCACCACCTGTGATTGTTCTGTCACTTGGTATCGGCATCATCTTTTTAGGCTTTTCAACCGGCGCTTTGAATCCATCTTCACTTAGGTAGATCCGATGAAACGTGGCCGAACGCCCTTGCTGAGTAACGATTTTACCTAGCAGCGCTGGGTAGCTATCGATAAACAGACCATCTTCATCATGGTAAGGCAAGCTTGGATGAAACCTCAGCACCGAATCCCATTCAGGGCGAAGCCGCGTCACAATGCCACGACGATGCAAGTAGTTCCAAACTGGTTGCGCACGAGTATCTGCAAGAGATAGCGTTTCTCCCCAGGTTTGATTCAAGCGATGGATAATCGCTTTGTCCTCGTCCTGCTTTTTAGCCTTCCAATCAACAGCGTTACTCGGTATTGGCCGAGTAGGCGCTTGTATTTGTCCGGGTTGAATACCAAGAACCTGGCCGATTGCCTCAATAGACTGAGCAAAGTTCCATCCATTGATCCAAGACAACAGTTCAAAACCATCATGAAAGATACCGCAGGTGTTACAAACGCCACCTCCGGTATATTCAGCATCTTTGAACAGCCTAAAGCCATCACGACCGCCATGAACAGGGCAAGCCACATGACGGCCTTTTCGAGCAATAGCGGCATCAAGTTCTGGCACCAATGCCGCCAATACCTGAAGCCATTGACCATTAAGATATGGCCTCACTGTTTCAATCTGTAAAGGTATCGCCATATAACCTCCTTAAGTAAAAAGCCGACTCCTACCACAGGTGGTAAGTCAGCTTGGGTCCTGCATTCAGCCGTTTGGTTAATGCAGGAACGTTAGTCAAGCTGGATACCATGTCGTCTTAATAGCCACATGATGGAATCACGAAGCACATCAGGATCGACAACCGCAGCCATTGCGCAAACACGAAAGCAAAATGGCGCTAATTCGTCATTTTGAATCCACGACAACACATCCTTGCGCAACCGAGTACTGACGCGACCATCCAGCAATACACGGATCGCATCCAATAGAATGCCTTCGCGTAACTGCCAGATTTCCGTGTCAGACCAAGTGACTGGGGCATCATCAAACTCAAATAGAAATTCGAGCTGTGATGATGTGTGTTGATGGGACTGCTTTTGTGATGGAGGAGAATGGGCAATGCGCCCATTCATCAAAGATAACCGCGCTCGGCAAGCGAAACGCAGCCCTCGGATGCGACCACAACATGGTCAAGCGTTCGAATATCAACAAGTGACAAGGCGTCACGAAGTCGATGAGTAATGCGTTTATCAGCTAAACTGGGTTCAGGATCACCCGATGGATGGTTATGAACCAGTATCACTGCTGCCGCATTAAGTTCTAGCGCTCGTTTTGTTACTTCCCTTGGATACACGCTCGCCGCATCTAAAGTGCCTTTGAACAGCTCTTCAAATCGAATGACGCGATGCTTTGTATCAAGAAACAGCACACCAAAAACCTCGTGCTCATACTCGTGCATCAGTGTTTGCAGGTATGAGAACGCCGACGATGGCTGTTCAATTTTTCGACCTTTACTCAATCGACCACGGGCAAGCTTAAGCGCCATATCTAAAATATCCGCTTCAGTCACTTGCTCAGGAACGATGTAAGTACCGGCTTCTTCGCCAGCTAAGAACTTTCTGTTTTTCATAGGAGTCTCCAAAAAAAAGCGGAGACGAACCCATGCCCTGAAGGGGACGGAATCGTCCCCGCAGGGTGGTAAAATTGATGTGGTTACTGAATTAACAGTTGTTGTGTTACTTCGAATAACTCACGCTTTAGATCTTTGACGTCGTTAATCACGATGCTTTGAGGAAAGAATTTCTCAACACTGCGTGTTTGAATCCCTATTCCCAGCAGCTCAAAGCCACTTCGTCTGCACCGGTCAACAATGTCATGCGTGGCAGCCCAATCATCTGGGTCACCATCCGTTAGCACTATCATTAGCTTTCGCTTCTGTTTTTGCGCTAACAAACTGTTTGCCGCAAACCACATCGCTTGTGCCATAGGCGTACAACCTCGTGGTTTTTGGTCAAAACTGGCGGCCCGATGTCGAACCGATTGCTTGGGCAATAACGCGATAGAAACTTCCTGATGAATACCAGGAAAATAACTGACCGCAGGTACAACACCCGGTATGCCTTCCAGTGCCATGGCCAAAGCCAAAGCGGCTTCATTAGCAACATGAAAGTACTTTCGATTACCTTCGCCAATGGGCTTACCCATTGAACCCGATATATCGACAAGCAAGTGCACAGCAGCATTGGGCGCAATGCGCGGCTGCCTTTGAATAAACAATCTCGACTCACCGGCTTGTGAAGCGGCAAGACGATGGGTTGCCACTCGAAGACCGTGCCGTTTGGCATGATTCCGATTGTCCTGACTGGACTGAACCATGCCCCTAAGTCGGGCTCGAATTTGAGCAGACTCAGACGCCGATAAGGTCAAGATAGCCTCATCACCCAACATAGCCTGCTCTGCTTGGGGCAAACTGAGTGGTGTGACGCCCAGATGTCCTTCAGCTTGTTCCGACAACACTTCTGCCACTTGGGCAAAGGTATCGGGTTCAAACTGAGCGGCACTGGCCTCTAAGGCTTGTCGCAAATTGTCAGCTTGATCAGAGTTATCAGAATCACTCGTTTCAGCAGCATCCCCTGTTGCAGACGAACCTGTTTCCGGGGTTTGACTGTCACTACTGCTATTGCTGTCATTACTCACATCTTGTCCAATGTCATCACCGCCATCAGCATCAGACTCATCCTGTGGTGGACGAGATTCTTCTTCCAACATGGCAACGATGGCATCGACAAGTTTCAGCACTTCACCTGTAGATGCCAGGCTAGGCACTGCTGTCAGCATGGCGCTTAACCGGCTCATCGCTGCGGCAGGAAAGAGTTGTCTCACTCTTTCATCAACAGCTTGATACAAAGGCGTCAGCGCTTTCTGGCCCAGAAAATGGCATCTCAAGCGAAACAACAACCAGGCTTGCAAGTTAGATGCAGGCTCAGGCTGTTCAGGTACACACATTTGCTGTGTGTCCACCATGTACTCAATCACTTGCGAAATACTGCGCCGGGTTCCGGGGTAATCCTTTGCCAATTCGTTTTCAATGCGCACATCCTCAATAATATTGAGAAGTGCCTTACGGATCGGCTTAGACGACGCCTTCTTCACCATGTCAAAATTGGTATGCCGAATATGCGCCGCTTCATGAGCCAGATAACCCCAAGCTATCTGTTGATAGTGTGGGTCGTCTGGGTTTGCTGTTGGGATCACAATCCGCTCACCATCGGTAAACGCATCTTGTCCTTGAATAAGCACCTTCACACCAAACTTTTCGCCATAAGCGGCGGCAACGATTGGCAGTGCGTTTTTTAATGGATGATTCATGGGAGTCTCCTAATCATTAGGGGGAATACTCCCTCAGCGGGAGCGTTTCCCCGCTGGGAATGTAAGTGTTTAAACCTGTGCTTTTAGCTTATCCAGGTCGTATTTTTGACCTAACCAAGCCACCAATTGAGCTGGACTCTCGTGCTGCTCAAATGACGTTTTAAGCTGGTCTAAACTCAGGATGTCATCCAATGTCAGACCGTACTGGTCTTGTAACTGAGTAGACACCTCGTGTTGATATTGCAGCCAGGCCCGCTCATAAGCGGTTTGCTGCAATGCCATGTTTGGAACAAATACCATGGCCGTTACCCAAACTCCTTGTGCGTCCGCATCTGCGATCAAAACAGGGTTCTTGGGGATCAAGACACTATGTGTTGAGTACGACCGTTGTACTAACGTTCGACAACACGCCACTTCTGGTATCGATTCACTTTCAACCGCATCAGTCACACCACGAAAATGTGCTTCAAACTGGTTCAGTTGGCTGGGGTTATGGATGGTTGATTGCATAATTTCCTCTTACATAGTTCAGAGGACATGCGCCCTTAAGGGCAACATGCCCTCAAGGACGTTAGAAATAAAATGAGTTTGGTACAGTCGAACCAAGGTTTGGTCTGACGGTTGGTTGTGGTATTGCACGTAAGTTATCTGCCTGAGCAGATACTGGCTGTGCGGGTTTGGGTTCAGGTTTGGGCATCAGTTGTCTGATATCCAATTGACCTTCACCGTGCATTCTCATCTTGTCTGGATCAGACAAAATTAAAATGGTCGCCATCAGTTCGTAATAGAGATTGTCTGTCACAGGGCCGGTCTTCGGCAGACGAACAAATAAATTGTCCATCGCTTCAACCATCGGCTGAACTCGATGATCCAGGAAGGACAAACCATCCAACTTGTCTCTTAATCGCTTGAGCGGATTAAGGGCTCGCTGACTGATTTGATTCTTTCCTGCAACGGAACGCTCAAACAGTTCATTGGCATCACGAGCCACCTCCCTAAAGAGGGTGTGTCCCATACCATTGACCTTGTCATCTAAGCCTCCAGCTTGTTCAGCCGGTTGCATTCGATAGATGGCATAATCGAACTGAAGCCGTTGTTCCACGTCTTCGACGGGTGATAATGCACGTCGGATTGCATCTGCAAATTCCGGGTGTTTTGCAACCCAGTCAAACGTCACCTGATCATAGTTGTCCAAGAACAACTGCTTACACTGCGCAAACTCCTGACCGATCCGGTCAAGCTCTGGAACAATCTGATCAATTCGGTCTTCAGGGACGGCATAGCCACCTAAAAACCGCACACCGACTTGCTCACACAAGCGCTGCGCTTCTTTCTTAAGCCTTTCAAAGTTCGCCAATGCCTCAGGGTCGCAAATTTTTTTACTCCCTAAGCTGGCAACATCCTTCGGTGGAAGTTGGCTGCCATTGGCTAGTCTGAAATCTTCAGGCCTTAGTTTTTTTCTACCGCTCCAGATGGAACAGTCGATGTGACAAATCAAAAGTTTGTCGAGGGTTTGAATACTCATAGTGCATCCTCATGCGAGATGGGGACGCACCACTCCCAGCAGGAGCAATGGCCCCCGTTTGGGTGGTAGTAGTTGACGCGCTAATGGCAACATCACTATCAGAAATAGTAATTTTGCGAATCAGGCGACGATTGGTTGAGATCGATTTTCACAGGCATTAAGTCCAGTGCTTCAGCTATCGGGCGAACCCGCTCTAAATCACTGCCTAGCAACCGCAATACATCTTTTTCCAACTTCAGTTGGTCGGATACCTCTATCCCTTCAGGACTCGCTACTGTGAGTGAACACAATGCTGGTAATTGACGCTTAAAGGCCAGTAACAGCAACAATGGCCACGGGCCATCATCAGTGTTAACAATGCCAGCGCCTTCACCTGACACCATGCTGATTTGATTGGTACTAGGTAATCCGCTTTTGCAAAACCCTAATGACCATGCTCCAATCCTGACCTGGTTTTCATCAATAACAGCCAAGCCATAGGCTTCAAGCAGCTTTGCCATATCGAACAACGCTTTTTGCGCCAGCGAGATTTGGCCATTGACGTCCTTGCGAGTACGAAACTCCCAACTGACGTTATTGGCGCACGCGACGCTATCAAGCGCATTTGAAAGTTCAAATGGCCGCCCTTGATGATCAATGCCGACGTGTCCAACCAATCGATAACCCTTGTTGATTTTCTCATTGATTCGTCGGTCTGCTTCTGCGTTAGGATCAGTCGAGTCAATCAATCGCTGCTGCGACAATTGACCAGCTTTTCCAAACCGAACTTCAATCTCCTGGGTATCAGATCCAACGTAAATGGCCCATTCTTTGGCTGTCCCATCAGAATGACTGTAACGGTAAAGAGCAAAGCACTTTTCCATCATCAATCCTCCCAGTGGTCACCGAAGACATCAGCGGCAATACGGTGAATGGCTTCACGTTGCTCCAACTCAGCACGAGCCGTCAAAGACCGAACCAGTGCATACTCCACTGCGTTAGGAGCGCCTTTAAAAGCAAGTGTTAACTTTGCCCAGCGCACCAAGGTCCGAGTGGACATGGTGATACTAAGCTCTGCACCGCCATCCGCGCCCCCAATAAAGAGACGACGAATGTCACCAGCCACTTTCACCATTTTTTGGCGAAAGACCTCTGGCAAGCCCGGCGTAACATTCTCCAGAATGGCTTCCTCTACAGATGGCTCTGCATAGGTCGCTTCAATGATTCTAAAGCGATCAAGGAAAGCCAAATTCTGTTGAAGCACACCTTGATACAAGCCCGTCTGGTCACCGCTGCCCGCACTGTTGCCGGTAGCGATAAAACGAAACTTGTTATGTGGCATGATGATCTCACCGCCATTTTGTGCGATGACCAACGGGGCACCTTCCAAAATGTCATTGAGTCCAGCCAATTCAGCAGGCTCAGCAAGATCCATTTCATTAATGATCAGCAAATGGCCATGCTTTACAGCCAGTGCTAGCGGTCCATACACAAAGGTCATGTTGCCATTAACCAGCGTGTGGTGACCGATAAGATCGGACAACTCCAATCGACCATGCGCAGTAATTTGCTGAACAGGCCAATTCAATCGAGAAGCAACTTGGCAAATTAGCGAGGTCTTACCGCATCCCGTGGGGCCTGTAATATACAAACCGTCACCTTCTGGGTGAGACAAGAACGCCAATACGTCACGTAAGTCTTCTTTTCTAAAAACATACTCGTCCTTGCGAACGGGAATGTTTGGATGGGTAGTGTCGGCACTAAATCCTTCCAGAACGAAAGCATCAGGAGCCGGGACATTAAACGCTTGATTCACTTGAACCAAAAATGGGGATTGTTCAGTCATGGTAAACCTCATCTGTTTTGACGAGGCCCCATGCCCCAACAGGGAATGAAGTCCCCGTCGGGTGGTGTGTTGATTGTGGTATGGCTGTGTATATAAGAGTTCAGCTCGCTCTATCATTCGTACCCAGCATTGGCTACGAGTGAAACTGCTTTCTGATGCTCTCGATGTAAGCGCATGAGAAAGGAGCCGAAATCGGCTCCAAGTGAACGTTAAAAGTAAAATGAGCTCGGCGAGTCACCTGGCAGAACCAAGTTCTCTTGCTCAAGACTGATTTTGATTGGTGTTTCAACGGGCTGCTCTGGCTTATTGGTGCTGATACGCAACCGCTCTTGTGGCGCTTTTCGGTAAGCAGCTAAAACCTGTTCGTCCAGCTCGCCTAATTTATCGGTGGCCAATTGCTTATAGTCCACCGCACCTGCCATCATGTAGCGGCTGAGTTTGACCCCAGCATAGTCGGCATGAGCGTAGTTACCCATCATAGCGACCAATTTCGACTGAGCATCTCGCATTTCCTCTTTCAAAGATTTAATGTGGTTTTCCAGTCGGACCACTTCGGCGTGTGCTGAGCAATACTGTCGAGACAGCGATGTCCAACGGTATTGGGCTTCACCCTTGGGAACAAAACAATCTTGCTCAGGGCATTTTGGCGGTTCTTTTTTAGTTTGAACTAACTCCCAAAACTGAAGCGCCGTTTCTTGCAACTCAGTTAAGAACGCCGCGTCTCGTTGTATTTCAAACTCAATCAGTTGATCCTCAAAATAGAATACCAACCAACCACGCGTGCTATTGGCGACCAGTATTTGATGCTGTACTTGTACCCAATACAACTGGTACGCCTCGCTTTGTTCTCGGTGAGCTTGCACATCCTCAAAAACTGACTGGCAAGGACATTTCAGTTCAACGGGTTCGCCCGCATCGTTGATGCCATCAAAGCTGGCTCGAAAGATTGCGTTATGATCGGCTTCTGCACATAACGGCAGAAGAAAGTCATTATGCGCATTCTCAAATGCTCGCCTTGCTTGAGGCTCCAACCTTATACCGCGAAGCACATTTGGATTATTCGACAGGTCTTCCGGTAATACGAATCCAGTTTTTTCTGCCCATAATCGCCAAGGTGTTTTGTAGGGTGAACGCCCCATAATAATTGGGGCTTCAGATGCCGTAACCCCTGCAATGCGCCACTGGTGCCATGCAGGAGTACGTTGTGATAGGTCGATAACCTTCATATTGCCTCCTTTGAGGGGGAGACTCCCCCGAAGGAGAGAACTCCCCTTCAGGGTTAAGTGGTTACTTTGCAGCTTGCGCTAACGCTGTTTGGTGCTGAACAACACTTGCTTGAACCGAATCAATTGCCGCTTTACGGCTTGAATCGAACCTAAGACAAGGGCAACAACCAATACCAAGCGAAAAAGTGAGGCTGATTTAGTCATGGAAGATCTCCAAAAAATGACGAGACCTTCCCCCTGACAGGAGAATAATCCCGCCAGGGTTAGTAAAATGAATGCGTGGCACTAAGAAGCTAAAGGCTGTGTGAGCGCTTTGGCTGCTTGTTGCTGTGCATTAAATATTTCTTGTTTCGCAAACGTCAGTTCAACACCCTGAAAATGTTCATTGGCATATTCCAATGCACTATTCCAAGCGTTTGAAGCTTCTGCCCGCTCGATAAGCTTGTAAACAAGCCCTCGGGTTCGATCATCAACTTGCTCGGGGGGAATCACTGATGGCTCAACAACGTGTGTTGCTTGGCCTTCGATAATTCGCTCAGCTTCGTCTTGATCGAAAATTCCCACAAAGCCAAACGCAATGCGGGAACACTGGATCATGGATTTATGCCTTAGCATTCGCTTAGTGTGCGTCTGCCATGGACCATCTACCCGGTAAGGGCCATTTTTGCCGTTACCTTCAAAAGGTGGTCGATAGACTTCATCCAGATACTCAGTGATTTTGACTGGGTGCGAACGGTCGCGCCGGTAGATAATGCATTCCATCCATTCAGGGCATTCTTTCGCGCCATCCAGGGAGACTTTGTTTTCTGAAGTCTTAAACTCCATGCCATCAAACTGGTCGTGTTGATTGATGATGCGAGACCATCCATCGACACCTACCACTGGAATAATTCCAGCTTGCTTATCAGGGAACGCAAAAATCTCTTTGGTGAAAGGGTTCAAGCCGTACTGATCTGCAACCACCAAGAGCGCCATCATCTGCTCATTGGTCGGTGCACTACCGTCACGTTGCTTGAATGCTGTTGCTTTTAGGGTATCGAACAACTTGTTTGGATCGACACTAAAGCGCTCAGCAAAGCGTTGGATTAGCTTTGGTTTTTCCATTGTGGACTCCGACAATCAAAGTGGGAGTCTGACCCTGACGGGAAAGTACTCCCGGCTGGGTTAAAGCGTTTTCGCTCGGTTAAAAATCTGGTTCAGGATATGTTTGTGCCCAATTACCTTGGGAGCCCGCATCATCTGCCGGTGATGGCTCGGATGCTTTGTTCACACTATCAAGAAGCAGAAACTCGTCCGCGTCCACTTCGGTCAATCGATGCTTAATCCCATCTTTCTCCCATGAGCGCGTGCGCTGAGGCCCTTGAACAAAAAGCTTCGCTCCTTTTTGGATCAAATCTTTTGCTCTTAGCCCTAACTTAAATCCACCACGATCTCGAAAAACAACCCGATGCCATTCCGTATGCTCTTTGAGCTCATTGGATTGACGGTTGCGCCATTTCTCAGAAGTGGCCAGTGAAATGCTGGTCACCAAATCACCTGATGGATAGGCTCGCGTCTCTGGCTCAGAGCCAACGTAGCCTATGAGTGTTACTTGGTTTTTCATGATGTTCTCCTCGTCTTAGTTAAACTCTGTGCACACAGTCGTTTCTACCCGGCTGGGCAAAGAAGACTGACGGCGCAGATAGGTTGGTATTTCGAGTAAAGCCATGTCGTACTGATGTGGCTCTTTGTAAAACGCAGATGTCAAACGGGGCATACCAGGAGCTTTAGGCACTGCCATTGGACGACGTTTTGGTGTTGGTGTGAGCAATCGCTTGATTTGAGTAAGTACAAATCGAAACGGGCGCAAGCATTGACCAGCAAGCAATCGCAAAAGCGACCAGCTCAGTTTTGCAAGCAACATAATGCCTGCGATTTGGATAATAAATCCGAAGATATATTCCATTGGTGACTCCTTAATTTGGTTGTGAAGGAGTCACCCCCAACTGGGGAAAACTCCCCCAGTTGGGTGGTGAAAAGGCGAACCGCAAGGAACGCATGGTTGAGCATGTAAAAACATGCAGGCTATTTGTTTAAGGAGGCTAGCTACCTCTTAGTACCACTGAGAAAACTCAGCGGCGGGCTTCCTTTGAGCTCATGCTCTCAGGCGCAGATATTACTGAAACAGATCAGCAATATTTGATAGTCAGTGTAACCGTCTTATCCAGACAGGATAGTTAGAAAGATGCTCGATTCTTCCACCTAGCTGAAAGGCCATTACCTCACAGAGGATTAGGCTAGGGACTGATTATTGTCATATCAGGAGCAAACTTATGGCCCAAGCAAAACCCAATTACTCAAAACCCATCTTTGAACAATCATTCACAATTAACAGCTTACAAGCACAACGTGTCGTTGACCGTGTTTTTAGACGGACGGTCAGTGCGCTTTACGGAATCGATGTCATCCTGCGCATCATTGGCGATGAGAACGAAATTGATGAAGTGGAACAGATCATTAGCCAGTTGATCGAGGATTGCGCTAAGGCGGTAGACAACGAACAAGCTCGTTTGGACAAACTGATGGAGTCCAACGGCATCGATGAAGTACCTGACTACACCGACCCGATTACCTTCAACGCCAAAATCAGCTCGCCTCAGGTTGGCCAGTTTGTCGGCTTAGTTCGCAAACTCGATGCGTTGATGATCTCAATGGACACACTCTGGTTGTCTAGCGTGCTTAGCAACAAACAACGTGTTGATGGCAACTACGCATGGCAACAGCGAATTATCAAACTTGCACGACGCATTATTGATATCGAAATTCGAGCACGAAAATCAGCTCAAGCCAAGGGTAAAGAAGCAGAAGTTGAGCAAGCGGTACCTTCAACCGATGACGATATCACTGAAGAGGAAACAGATACTCCCGCCAACTAGCGAACGGCTCCCATCACACAGCCCCTCTTGAAGGGGCTTTTTCAAGATACGACGCAAGGCTTGCGCTGCATATAACTATTCAAGCATTGGTTATATATGATTTTTGTAAGCGTGGTAGTTATCGAGTACTTGATGATAAAGCATGGCCGACTTTTTTCTTGCGGCAGGATGGAAGGCATTGATGAAGACAACCCCGTCATTAACATGCACTCGTTCGCTAACTTTTTTAAGCTCAGGGAATACGTAACGTTTAACTTGATTATATGTGCCGCAAAGCACAACAATGTCAGGGTTAATCAACTCAATTTGCCTTCGAACAAAAGGGGCAAATTCTTTGGCATGGGCGTCAAATGATTTTTGGTCGGTTCGCGCACTTCCAGATGTTTTCCTTATATTTATGTATGCAATATTCTTAACTGCATTTTTTTCATTTAATTTAGCATCTCTCAGTGACGGCACAGCCCCATCATATTTTTGAAGTCCGTAAGCCCAACGCCCCACCCGACGAAGAACCTTTCCTCGCCACCATCCACTTGCCTTCACCTCAATAGCTCTATTAATAGCGTTGACAATATTTTGCTTTGCTTCATTTGTTTCCTTTAAAACAAACAAAACTTTTTTACCACAACTATCCCAGCCCTCAGTTGAAATCACTCCATCGTAGTTGAAATACCAATCCTTCGGGAATGCCTCTGACCATGCAACCATTAACTTATCAAGACAGTCTATTTCTGAAACATATTTATCATCCATAGGAAAACTCAGGCTGGTTCTTATAAAACATCATTTGGATAGATGGGTAGTTCCATTAGGTAGCCATTCAATATTTAAAGTGCCACCACCAAAACGCACAATCCCTTCCTTTTTCGGCAGCTCGTTACATTGACCTCGGTATTCTATGAAATTATCCAGAAGTTCAAGCAAGTGTAATTTGAAGCCTGATTCGGTGACCTGCTCAAAAATGTCATCTTCAAGAGTCCAAGATGTTCCGCTTAGGCGGTCTTCGTCATCTTCCGCACGAAACACCACCTCACCCGACACCTTCACAATGTCAGGGTGTTGTTTTGAAAGCATAGACAAACGAGTAGCTTCAAAGTTTTGATCGAAATTAGGCATTATTAATTTTCCTTTTATCATAAATTTTATATGTGCCAGACTATCAGCTTTTCCTTTTTGCAGCAGCCTCCTAAGTCTGAAAATGGTAAAAAAAATCAGAGCAAATTGCGCACACGCTGAACAGAAAGCATAACAGGCCCAAAGTTCCAAATTGGTTACCTTAAGGCGCAATAAGCTCATTAAAGTAACCAAGATGGAACATTATTGGCAAAGCTGTTTTAGATGGATACGCTCAATTATTCCCCGAAATTTCTTCCGTCGCCTCCTTGCGAAGTTTCTGAGCATCCATTCCGTTTAGCCGTTCAATGGCTCTGTCTGCGGCACTCTGACGATTTCCATCTACGTTTAGCGTACTTCCTGAGCCAGTGAGTCGTTCCAGATCCAGTGACGGTATTTCTGGTAGGTTGCCTGTTATCGATAAGATTCCAATCCATTCATCGAGATTGACTTGGCTCCAATCGACCTGGTTTAACTGACTCGCGGTCAAACCTTCACAGTTTGGTGACTTGGCACTGCCCCAGCCAAGGCCCAATTGAGGACGCACTTGTTCTTGAATGATCCGTGAAAGTGGCGAAGTAAAGCAGCAATATGATTGCCGTTTCTCAACACAGGCACCTAAGAACTTAGACTTGCAGTAAGAGCCTATATAGTGGCAACTCTTCAATACCCGCTTGGCGTTCATTTCAAACTCACTCTGCTCACATTTCCAGATAAGCTGAATGAGGATCATGGTGACTGAATAAATCATGTAGGCCGTCATAACCGTACTCAGAACCGCGCCAGCAGCGCCACCCAGCGCGAAGTTACCACCCGAAACAACACCATCGGCTCCAACCGCGCCACCAACGTTACTAAACAGTGCCGATTGCGCCCCCGAACCAAAGGTCGTACCTACCCATTCAGCCGTTTTGTTGGTCAACACCTGCATAAAGCCAGTCGCAGCTTGCTCCGCTCCCGCGCCAGCAGCCGTTGATGGCCCAGCCCCCATGAGAGAGTCCCATGCAGACACAAAAGGCTCTTTGACCGCACTCCAAGTGCTCGTTATTGGCTCCCTGAGCGTATTCCAGGAACCATAGATTGCCGAAGACGGATTCATGGCCATGACTGCCGTATCAAGCTTGTTGACCGCCACTATCATCGTGATGTAATCCGATAACGACACGCCACTTGGCTTTTCACAGCAATCCACTATGCCGCCAACGGCTTTTTTGCACTGGCCAGCATTACCTTTAAAGACCGTACACTCGACGTTATCTTGGCCATCAGCGCCCGTGCATGACATATCATTGGTCATAAACTGCGCCGCATTAAGCATCGCGGCGGCCTCTGCAAAGTTAGCCTGCTTGATTGACTCTGGCTCTAAACAATCAGTGCCCATGCAGCGAACTGGCCCCTCACAGTTGAATTGAGTTTCCATTCGTGCATTTTGCACTTCAACGCTTTGTCCACAGTCATACACCAGACTTTGGATATAGCAGAAGCCTTCATGACCAGCCCCGCCTTCAGTGCATTCGGTTCTGACGTACTGGCAGGCTGGGTTTTGCTCTAGCGCGGCACACGTATTGGTGGTCGTGTTTTCTCCATTATTGACGATGGTTTGTGTATTACCATTGGCATCTATCCAGCTATCTGAGCTGCCCATGTTGAACTCAGGGTGAGCAGTCGAAGCATTGTAGGTCGCTCTTGCCCTCCAGCATGAGAACCCCAGTCCATCAGAGCTGCCACGACTGGTTAAATGAGCAGGAGACGAAACAACCGCCGGATAAAGGCTTCCTAAATTGGCCAACTCGCCACTACCAACCGTTAACCCGTCGATTCGTTTTGTGCCCGTATCCAAACACTGCCACTGCACCGCAGTGAACTGATCCGTTTGCATCAAGCATTGGTCTATACCCGGATCACTTGATTGATGAACAACCTCCTGCTCTAAGTATTTGCCAGAGAAGGCCAATGAAGCGCTCAGTTTCGCAGGAGCCAAGCACTTCTGAACTTCTCGGCTGCAAGTATCGAAATCGACTTTGTTCCAGCCAGACTCACATCTGGAACGAGTGACTTCCTGGGGTTCATGCCACGAAATAATCGACCCATTAACGACCTTGCACAATGAGCCAACCAAAGTTCCTTTTGGACACGTCATTTCAGGGTACTTAATCGACGGTTTCGTCTCAGTCACCGTTTCCTTATTGCCCGTCAGTGAGAGTGTCGTTTTCCAACCATTTGCCTTAGTTGGCGACTCGGTGATTTTTATCTCAGTATTTTGATTATCAAAAACTCTCAGCGTCGCGTTTCCAGTTTGCATAGTACTGCTGTACTGTGGAACGAAACTGATGGTTTCAGAGCTAAAGCAACCACGCTCAATAGACCAGCTTTGTTGATGGGTTTCAGCGGATACACGTCGTTCTAACTGACACTCAGTAAGCGTGCTGATCTTCTCGCAAACTTGGTAATCCGGTACATGCTTGGTTTCAGTAAATGGCGTAATCGTCTGAGTAGGCTCACAGGCCTCAAAACTACTTGGTATAAGGTTGGATACCACACACTTTGGATCGCTGGTTTGCAATCCACAGTCATAGGTATCGGTAAAACGAATGCATTCACCTTTATCATTGGTCTCGGCACATTCTGACGACATGAATCCACAGGAAGGATTCGCTTCAAGCACTTGGCAGGCCTGATTTTCAATCCCCTTATAGCTTTCGTCATCCACACTCACTTGTACACGCCGACACAAAGGCGATATGCCAGCAACTGGGCTTGGTGCAAAGTAGGATTCACAAACTGAAACACCATTGACCACCGTACATCCGTTGGTTGAAGACGGCTGATCCGTGCATTGAATGCTGTAGTCTGAAAACTTCGTCGGGATATCCGCTGCTTGTTCGATACAGGACTGTGGTGACCAACTATCATTCATCACCACCTTGGTTGGATCAAAACGCACCTTGATGCGTGCATACCCCTCACCACTGCCCGTAACCGATACGCGAATTTTTACCGGCACTTCTAAACCTGGTTCTACCGCTTTTAGCTTGGAAGTGAGATCGGTATTTGGATTGCGCTCCCAACTGGTACTGAGCTCGCAGCGACCTGCCGTTTCTGGTGGAAAGTTATTGTTCGGCCCAGACCAGACTTTCTGATCGCCAAGCCACACTTGCATGTAGTCATCCCATTTTGCGTACTCAAGAACGGCTGAGGTAATCGCATCGGGGTTCACGACTTTGAGTGTGATGGCCTGTTCGAACACTTTACAACTACCACTCCAGTAGTTGTCGCCAATACGTCCTATCCAAACTTCAAGACACCCCTCACCACAAGAGCGAAGGTTCATCGGCCCTGAAACATGCTCAATAATGCCTGCCGTGTAATCGTGAGTAATAGTGCAGCTGTTAACCGCTGTATTGAGCCTGTCACATTGCTGGTAATTTGGGCTGCCTTCACCTTGAGACTCACAGCCGGGGAAGCTTTGAGTTAATAGATTGGGGTCAGTTTGAACCGCGTCAGTTAATGCCCAAAGCGGATCATTGACCATATCTGGCCGAGACCTGTCTTTGATTTGCTGGAGCGAGCGAAATGCTTCACCCGTAGCGCCACTTTCGGATGCCATGCTCTCTTGGCGCTGCGTCCCCAATTGATTCATACTGGCATCAGAGCCATAAACGCCCGTTAAGACATCCAATGAGCCCTGATCCATACCAGGGAAAAGCTCTTGCAAGTTAATGGACTCATTACCACTGCCATTCGGCACCGACAATGTATTGCCATTGAGTGCGGGCATCGTCCAGTTTTGCAGCAATTGCTTACCTTCTTGTTGTCCGCTTAGGCCGGATTGGCGCTGCACATCAGCGGCCACACCATGTAAGGGCAAGCACGCCATAGTGATTGATAAAACACCCGCTAACACTCGGGTAAAAAGTGTTGGTTTCATGGTTAACCTCCCGAGTTACAGCAGTCTTGCCAGCGCCACAAAATGTAGAGCGCATCTTCACCGGCACCGGGGATCGTTCGCCACTCTCCCCATTTCATGGTGCTTTCACCGATGACATGCGCACTTTCAGTTTCTGGTACAGGGAAGAACATACTCATCTTGTATTGGGATTTCGGCAGCATGGGTTCGATAACAGGTCGGCATAGCGCACTGTTCCCCATTGTTCGTCTAGCAAGACCACGCCTGTGTTGAGCCGCGATTGCACGCGCCGCTAAATGGCTGGTGTTTTCTGCTAATGAGCCAAACGCTAAGGTATGGCCAGATAACGGGTAGAGATGGCCCCAACTGCCAGCACACCAAAACAACTGGTCGATGGGTTTACCAAGCGTTGATGAAGCTGCGTCAGCGGTACAAGCAGATATAGCCAATGGATTGGCAACGGCAGCCGCTTCAGGCTGAGTAAAAAAGGCCAGTTCATCGTTCAGCCATGTTGGGTCCAATTCCGACAAATACATCAAGTCAAAGTCCATGTAACCATCGGCATTGCAATTGCCATCCATGAACAAATCGAGCATGACCAAAAGCGGAAAGGCGTAATAATGGTAATGGTAGAAAGCAAGATCACCGGTGTCGTATTCACCCTCGCCATGACCACCTTGCAGTCGTCTATCACCTAACGGTAAACGAATCCCTCCCAGGGAAGGCGAACAACCCGGCGTTCTGACCAGTTCAATCAGACGCGCTGGCTCCCACATGCTGGTAACAATACCTGGCCTTGGTACACCTAAGTTGTCTTCACATAAGCAAAACGACTTGTTTGATGCGCCGCTTGGGACATTGCCAGAGCCAAGAGGAAGACCGGCAACCCGGATAGGAAAAATGCATGACCAGCAAACATCCGTCAGCAACTTACCCGACAATAAACCCGCGTCTGGGCAGGTCAGTTCGGCTTTTGCAGGAATAGATGCGCCAAGGACAAACATGACAACGAGAGTCCGCATGAGACGATACGTATTATTGAGCTTTTTCATGAACAAGCTCCTTTGCTGGAATTTCTTCTATTTCAAACGCGAGCCCCTTTGCTTGAACAAACGATGGGGTGACTTGCAGATCAAAGCGCTGCTTTAGCGAGGCATTGAGAAGGTAAACCGGACTGTCCAATGTCTTTTCTATCGCATTGAGGCGATTCCAACCTTGAGTACGGTCGAGCTGCGTGGTGATAAGCGTAATGCGGCGCAGTGTCCTATCTTGCGTCTCAAGCCAATGCGCAACTGCGTCCACTTCTTCAGCGTTCGACGCATTAAACACCACAAGCTGCTGAGTAAACGGCAAGGCTTTTAGCGGGTTAATACGCGTTCCTGCTGGGATCAATGTTCGGCCATTGGCATCCAATAGTGGCCGCTGCATGACGATGGTTGGATCAACCATTCTTATCCGATACTGCGTCGCTTTGGGTAACTCAGTAAATGTTTGGCGAGACCAGAAACGCTCAATGGCTTTTTTCTTTAACGCGCCCAGGTCAAGCGACTGTAAACGCTGCATCGCCACTTGCATCAAATCCGGTTCTAAAATCGAATGAATAGGACCGCGTTGACCCAATGAACCGGTATTGCCTGTTTCAATTTGACGCTGCAACCAGTCCTTGCTGTAAACCCCTAGTGCACTTGCAGTCACCTTGTCATCTTCTATGCGGAAAATGGCAGGCACGCTAGTCACCCGCCAGTGCACAAAGGCTTTCGGATCGATTCGAACCTGAGGAACAGGATCAAGCCCTGTCATCAGCGTATGCCAATCACGGATAGCTGCCCCCAAGGTCTTTCCTTCAGGAATTCCCCGAAACAACACAATAGCGCCGGTAGCACTGGCCTCTTTAAATAGCTGCTTCAGTGAGGAATCCCCCAGTGAGGACGACGCAAATATCAACCATTCATCGCTGTGTTTGAGCGACACAGGTTGTTCAACCGGTGCAAAAGGCTCAATAAATTCAGATGAGCCATGCACAGCACTTTGTAAAATGCTGCGGCTCATTTCGACGATCTTTTTGTCCTCGTCAGACAACGGAAAAGGCTCTTGTGCCCAGGAAACTTGAACCCAAGACAATGGAGCAACCAACAAAAATAAGAGACATAGTCTTTGCATCATCTACCTCCTACCAAAGCGGCCAAGCGCGACCGACAATCTGCTCGCGCTTAACGGCATTCCAATAGCGGGAGTCAAAACTCGTAGCAGCCTCGCCGGAAAACCAATATTCGTTTTCTTGCAGCGTCAATGAGCGGCTAAATTGTGATTCCGCTACACCAAGACACTGGGCTAATGCCATGCCGGTAGAGACTTCAGCACCGTTCACCAGCACATGCTCAGGCGTCACCTTGACTTCATCCCCAGGCATCCCTGTTAGGCGTTTCAGCATCCGAGTACCGTCGTTATATAACGGAGCGAGTCCTTTTGAGTGAAAGGCATACAGACCATCCTTAACGGGCTCTTTATTCCATAGGTCAATCAGATACACCGTGGTATCAGGCAGGCATCGCTCTTGCTGGGTATCGATACCTATTCGGTAGCGCATCATGGCGTAGGTGCCTACCAAGGCCATGATTAACGCAAGAACGGTCAACCGGATGAGATATGGCCGCCAAGGCATTCTTTTACGGAGTATCTGCATGAGACACCTCCTTTGAGCCTACAGGCACAAATATGGAATCATCAGCACCCACCACCGCTTGGGCATCCAGCACGATAAAACCGGCTGCTTTTAGCTTTTCAATTTGCTGATTGGTCTGAAGCAACCTGGACTCGATGTCTTGTTCGCTGGCATTGGGGCCCAGTGACAACACCGCCTCCCCAAAATCCACGACTGCAATGGGCGTACTTAACGCCAACTGGCTGTGGATGGGTTCGAGTGTTTTCATTAAAAGCCAGCTGGTCATTAAACCGCTACCAGCAATAGACAAAGTAATAGAGGCCATAAATGGCCAAAGCGTGGTCTTATTCATCAAAGCCTCGCTCCTTCAACAACTGAGAGATGGCATCAGCAACAGAAAGGCCTTTGCGCGTTAACTGTTTAATCGCGTTTACATCTTCTGCACGGGACGAGTACAACAGCTTGTGAAACGGATCGACGATGAGGCGGCCAATCCCGGTGCCCATCTCGGTAATAAAGAAAATTTCGGAATAGACACCCGTGACGGTATGAACGGTTTTCAGGTATTCATAACCGCCTTCACCTAGTGGCAAGCGGCCTTCTTTTTTGAGCGCGTTGATGGTTTCAGCTTTTTGGCCAAGCAGGTACATATTGGCCGAGTTTTCAGCGATGGCTTTACCTGTAGGACTGTCATACAAATCGTTGACCGACTGCGTTACCGTTACAGCACTGCCGCCATATTTTCGAAATCGACGGTAACCGGTTTCGATGAACTTACCGACATCACCTTGAGTCAGCAGATCCCAAGCTTCGTCAATGAACACAATCTTGCGACGATCCCGCTCACCTAAGTACATCTCTTGTTGGATTTGGTAGATAAGCTGAAGCAACACTACTTGTTGTAGGTGCTTGCGTCCCTTGAGCTCTTCTAACTCCAAAACGGTGAAACGGTTTTTGAAGCGAATATTGTTGTGGCCATTAAAGAAGCGGCCATATTCGCCTTGTGTCGTAAACGGATAGAGCTGCTCACCCACGTCTTGCACACGACGGTCTTCGTGATTTTTCAAGGCCTCTGCCACATCATCAACCAACATAGCACGACCTTTTTTCTCCCACAGTTCACGGGTCTGACGCTTTAGATTGGCCATCTGAAAATCGGTTAATGACTGCGTAGGTGCGGCCATTGCGGCCAATAACCCAACCAGTACATCCGCTTCTTCGTCATAGTCCTCAACGATTTCAAACGGATTTAAGCAAATGCCACTGTCCCGCCCGAACTGTAAGAACTCACCGTCATAGACTTCACACAGCTTTTCATAAGAGCGGCCAACATCAATCACCCAGCATTGCCCGCCTTCTGATAAGTAGGAGGAGATGATTTCGTTCACCAGGAAAGACTTGCCCGACCCAGATTGCGCAGCTATGCAACAGTTGTAATTACTGCCCGAGTCATAAAGGGATACACTCATGATCTGGCCATTACGGGAAACAAAGTTAATCACTGGCGTGCCCGTGCCTTTCCAATCCGCAAACAAAGGCAACAGAGGGATCACATGCCGTGTCGCCATGGTCTTGAATCGAAACAAGTCGTTCATCGCCTGGCGGTCAGCACCAAATGGCAAGGCATTCAGGAAAATGGGCAAACAGAAGTACTTGTCTTCCATCAGCTCAAATCCGAGTTCTTTGAAATAAGTTCGAGCATTTGAAACAGAGCTGATGGACGCCTCTTCCGTTGGTGAAAACAGCGTTAAATTCATATTTGCCCGAATAGGGCGATCACCTTCTTGCAAGGCTTCAAAAAGAACATCAAATCCCTTTTTCTTGGCTGCAAGCACCGGCACAAACTTCAGCATCGGACCATAGGCCTGATTGACTGCCCATTGTCGTTTGGTCTCTAAGCGAGAGCGAATGCTCTCAGCTGAAGGAAAGTGAATAGTGACATTCAACAAGAAGCTGCCACGTAAACCGCGACTGCCCGTCATCATATCGCCCGCAAAACTTGCGGCATGACCAAACCAGATCCGCTCAGGCAAGCGCTTAAACGATAAGGTTTTAACTCGGTAATCACCCAGCATCAGACCTTGGCTATCCACCTTGATAGCTCGGTCATAATCCAACACTTGCTCTCGAAGTGGTTTATCTCCCTCACTTCGAATTGGAGATGGATTACGCCAGGAAGCATCTTTTCCCCAGTTAAGCTGCGCACTTAATGCCGCGAGCCAGTTTCGGTCAGTCATCTCAGTGACGCGAAAACCAACCGTTGCCAGCGCTTGCGAGAAAGAAGCCCGAAGCGCGGATGCTCGACTCAACTCACGCTCCGTCGGTATAGGATTTTCCAAAGGCAATTTGCAGGTGACTATCAGTTGAAAGTTGCGTACCTGAGTCTGGGTCGATTCTTCTATCGGTTGAACCGTGCCCCCATCGAGGAAATCCGCACGTTTGCGTATCGACGCCCTGAGCAATGGATCGGATTGACGATGCCGTAAGCCCATCATGCGCTGAAGGTCGGTTTGAATATCAGGCGAGGCGTACAGGCCAAATTGCAGCAAAGTATCTTTTGGCCAGTCGTTGTTGAGTAGAACATTAACCCTGTCTGCAACAGACTCATCACCACCCGGCAATGGGTCACATAGAAAACCAAAGCCAACACTTTGGTCTTCCATGAAAAACAGTTGCTCATCGTCGGAATAGGCCAATACTGGCAAGAGCTCTGAAGCGCGTTGCCCTGAATACAGAGAGGCTTTCATCTAAATCCCCTCCAACCAAGCAGAAAGGTCATAAGGACGGCCTCGGCTGATGCGACCATCATTGGCGACAATGAAAGGCACACCTTGAATGCCCAGGATTTGAGCGGTCACCAAGGTACGCTGCATTGGCTCTAAGTTGCAGGCATCATCCTGCTCTAAGTTACTAATTCGACCATTGAGCAATGCATCGGTGGCCGCTTTCTTGTCACGCGCACAGCCAAGCTGGCGAACCTGACGCTCTGAATCAGGACCAAGCACTGGCACAGGGAGAATTTGGAAGGTGTATTCTTTGGTTAGCGGTAAAGCTTGTTTCAAAAGCTCATGGCAGTGCGGGCATCGTGGATCAACAAAGACCACCACTTTCTTTTTGCCTTCACCCAGCGTCAGTGGATTCAAATCATCCATTTTTAAGCCAAGACGACTTAAGTCCAGCGTGTTTCCCGCTTCTCGAATTTCTTCAAGGCTGGTAAGCGGCTTTTTGGACCAGGCATCATAGAGTGTGCCATCAATGACGAACCGGCCACTGTCTGACATGAAAACAATACGGCCATTGCTTTCGACCGCTTTCATACCCGTGACCGGCAAAGAAACCATGCCGTCAATTTTGCCAACGGGCGACACTTCAGACACAGGTTCAGCTTGAACCAAAGGAGACAGCGCAAGCGCCAGAATAATTGGAGATAGTTTTCGCATGAGGAGTCCTCGTTAATGTAAATCGAGGCTCCAGTCTATGCAGTTGTCCTATGTGGACTCGGTTAGATAGATTGAAGAATTGGATGCCTTGCTAGGGTGCCACTTGTTGTTACGCACTATTAGTTCAGGTATAGCTTTCATTCTGGCAGCCTTACAGGCTTCCCCTCAAGTCATCTGGTTTAGCTGATTCCTTTTTTTCATACCTTAGGTGTTAATTTTTGCAATGTTTTAAACCAGAAAGAGTGACATCCCCTCGAAATCAAACAGACCTACTCTCAAAGTTTCATGCCCAACAATTCGTATATCCATTGACTACACGGAAAAGTCATTTAAACTGTGTATTAAATAGATATACAGAGGATGGTGTCATGGCTACAAAGACAGCCCCAATCAACATGCGAGTACTGCCATCGGTAAGAGACATCATCGATGCCGCAGCAAGTTTAAAAAAAGTTGATAGAACCGTGTTCATTCAGCAAGCAGCGCTCAATGAAGCGCATAGTATACTGGCAGAACAGCGGGATTTTGTTCTTGAAGCAAAAGCTTTTGAAGCGTTTGATAACGAACTTCGTGCAGAGCCACAGACTCTTGAGGGCATGAAAGATCTGTTTAAAAGGAAAGCGCCTTGGGAATAAGTGCACCAACCCTACTCACTGATGAGCACGAGATTAACGCCTTTCAATGTGGCATCGAAGAACTCGATATTTGGTTAAGAAAACAGGCGTTAAAGAGTCAAAAGCGGGGAACCGCGAGAGTGTATGTGGTCAATGACACTAACGCCCATCAAGTGGCTGGGTACTATGCCATTGCCATGGGATCAGTTTCCAGAGAGCAAGCTTTCAGTTCATTAAGAAGAAATAGCCCAGATCCCATTCCCATGGTGATTCTAGCCAGGCTTGGAGTGGATAACGCCTATCAAGGTCAAGGCATTGCAGCAGGTCTTTTAAAAGATTGCATCATTCGCTCAGTACAAGCAATGAACGCTGTCGGTGGAGCAGGAATTTTAGTCCATGCTATTGATGGTAGTGCGCAAACGTTCTACAAGAAATTTGGCTTCAAAGAATCGACGTTTGATCCTTTAGTCCTCATGGCAAGGATCTGCGATATCGAAAAATCATTGTCGATAGACTGAGATGACGGCTCCCCTTTCACAAGAGAAGCCGTCAATATTATCAAGTGCCCAGTAAAACGGCGCTGATTGCTGGAACTGTTGTGCCGATGACTTCTTGAGTGCTGGCAACAACAGGTAAAGTTGCAGACATAACACTTTCAACGACTGTTGGCGTATTGTAGAGACCCATACCGCCACCAATGCCCAGAGCAAAAGCCATCAAGCTTTGGCGAGCGATACCGCCCACAATACCCACCAGAACCATGGCTCCCGCTACGATCCGTCCCAAAGTACCTTGGGTCCAATCTTTTAGGGTATCCCACACATCAGTGAAAGCATCACCACCGGTGCCCGCAAATGAGGGCTCCGAAATCATTAACGCCATCAAACCAAGCGCACCAATGGTCATTAGGCGCTGAGTTTGAATAGTGCGAACTGCATTTGTCATTCGTTAGTTTCTCCGTAGATACTCAAGTTATCGCGCTTACCATCAGCTCCCGCTGAGGCTGAATCGCTTTGAGTCTGAAGTGGACGTAGCACTGGCGAAACCGTTCGAGGTGCTGACACCCCAATATCCCACCGGCGCGGTTCAATTTCGGTAAACACGTAGCTGGATAAATTCAGATCTCCACGGTCATCCTCCCAAGGCGCAATCCAAATCCGCATCACCCTTGAAGGAATGCGAAGAGGTGCAGATTGCTGCGTCTCAGGTAATGCAGGATGGCTCAGCAGTCCTGTCTCTAAATCAGATTGTGAATACCCAGAGGGAGAACCAATTCGAGTCGCCACAGCATCAATCGTCTTGGGTGCAGCCCCATTACTTGTAAGCTCATAGACTTCACGAGCGGATAAACAGCGCACACCGTCAGGCATACCTGGGCATCCATATTCACTACTCCCAAGACCCAATGAACTACAGCCAGACAATAAGGTTGAGCCGACTGCCAATAAAAGTAATCCAGCTTTAGACCACAGTTTTGAATGGTGCTTTGGGTTGTTCTGCATTGATGTCGTCATGGTTAACTCTCCTCTGGATACACATCCTATTGTCTGAAACGGACTTCGATCGGTTAGCAACATGCAGGATTTTTTCATCTTCTTGCACCTCCCCCTTGCGAAGTGGCCAACGACAACGAGGCACCACGAGTGACTATGACTTCAATTTTCCTTGCAGCGTCTACCTCTATGACTGGGAACATATTTTCTGCCATGTCCAAATAGAACTTGGCCACGCGATCCAATGCTTTACCGGTGCCTTTAATCGCAGCGCCTTGTAATGCTTCTTGGCTCATGACTTGCTGGTAAAGCTGAGTATCACCGGCATTACCCGTCTGAATCGTTGGTACAGGATTCACATCAAATGCGCCTGCCAAGCCCTGAAGGAATCCGGCCATCATTGATTTGGCCACCAGTTGGCCTTGTTTCGACACTAATCGGCCACGAATACCGGCTTTGCCGTCTTCACCCACGGCATAAGAATCCAGTCGTGTTTCAATGACGCCACCATCTTCTCTCACACATGAAATGGTCTCGCCTCGCAAATAGGCACGCTCAGAGCTCAAATCACCGTAACCTGCGGCGATCAAGAAACACTCTTTGATATCCGCTCTAAATCGGTTGGGTAAAATGGCTTCCTTTTGAATCCTCAGCAATGCAGGAAAAGGTTCGCGTCTTGCGGACTCGTGAGTAGGTGCATCCAAACCCGTGATCAAAGTACCCGAGATAATGCTGCCCGCCGGTAGATACAAAGGCGGCGCTTCTTGCACAACAACCTCTGGTTCAGCAACCATTTCAGGCTCAATCATACGAATCGTGATTGGCGGCAATGGAACATCTCGTGCTCGTGTACCTTGACCATTGACTGGCTGCTGATAGAGCGGAGCAGGCAGCGGCGCATTGGCAAAATAGTCGTCTGGGTTAGACGGCAGTGGCTTTTCGTCTTTAGGCAATTCCATGGCAGATAAAGGCACTTCGAAACGGCTATTTGTGCCTTCAACTGCTGCATCACCTCCAGCGCGAACATCATCAAGTTCCGCTCTAAGGCGAGCCAACTCCGCATTGACCTCACTTGGAATAGAAGGCGAACCTGGGCTTAGCCGTCCTGAATCGACGTCACGACGCAAGCGCTCAACTTCACGACGTAACTGTTCATTGCGCTCACTGAGTAGTTTTACGTTCGCAGCCAAACTATCGACCCCAACATCACGAGTATTGGTATCCGTAAGAATGTGCCGGATCGTTTCCTGCCGGTTCCGACTGCTCGCGCCATCATCAGGATTAGGTGAAAACACCATCACCATAAGGATGAGACCACCAGCAATACCAGCAACCGATAGACCCCGCTTCATGTTCGGGCTCATTTGTTCCCATTGTGCTTTCATCAAAGCTCACCTCCCACAAGAAGCGAAGGTCGCTGACTTTCCACCGCTTCTTCACGATGATTGCGAACAACCACATACAACTCAGTCTTTTCACCCGGCAACAAGATATTGCGAGGCCAGTAGGCGCTTGCCACTATATCTGGTGCGTTGCAGGCTATCTCACTGGCTTCTATCGGCTCATCGGCAAAGCTTTCAACCAGTCCTACAAAGACGGTGAAATAATGGCCTGTCACAATTTGCCCCTGCTTAAAACCAAACTTTAAGCCCGGCTGAAAACATTTCGGGCTTGTGTCAGTTTGGCCAGCCAAACGGATGTCATAGCCTTGTGGTAACTCATTTAGTGCAAGGCGTCTGAGTAAATCACGTAAGCTATCGACGTATGGCTGAGCCGTTTCCCAAGTGGCGGCTTTGCGGTTCACGACGCCCTTAATAGGCCACTGCTGACCATCAATAGCTAAGGTGATTTCACGCGGTGGAATACGACGAGGTACTAAGGTGAGAGATAACGCAGGCGCTTCCTGACCAGGCGGAGTGATGTAAAGTGAAACCGGTGATTCTTTGTCCGTGGCCACATATACAACATTCCCCTTGATTTGCGTCTGAGCATCACTGGTTGTTCTCACCTGAGGCGATTCAAACGGCGTCACAATCCGATTCAGATGGCCAAGTGCTACAGGGATCAGTTCATTAACCCCCGGTGTCATCAGTAGCGTTGTTGGCACATCCGTTGAAGCCGTATTGGTTTGAGTCGGTGGATTTGCAGTAGCAGACTGCTTCATCACACTTGCTGGCACAATCGGCAATTCCACGTCTGCATAAGAAGCTTGAGATAACAGGACGCCACTCAAGCTCATTGCGATTAAGCTTGGTGTCATCCATCGACTAAGTTTGGTTCGCATCATTCACCCTCCGGTTTTGCTCTTGGGTCAACTTTTCACGAACTCGCTTCGTTCTAGCTTGCCCCTCATACGTATCCATCCAACTGAGCTTTGGACGGTATTGCTCAATATCGATGTCAAACTCATAGGTGCGAGTTTGGCGCTGCTCATCTCCAGATGGTCCAGAGACCAAGGAATAACCGGTCACAAAGACATGGCCGGTTTCATACTCATACTCCACTTGTCTGGGTTGGAATTTGAGCGTGACCCGGTCTTCGCGGATTTGTCTTGCCTGAATCTCCAGTGCATCGACCACTTGCTGGTACACCGCTGGAGAAAGTAGCGGCTCAATGGCAACCCGGATGAAAGACACATTACCCGGCGTCACGTTGCCCATAAGCTCAGCCAGGTAGAGTCCCCAAGATTCCAGGTAAGGTTGAGTGGCTTGGTTTCGTGACACTTCAGCCGTTTCAGACAAGGTTGGTGGTTGAATAGCTACCACGGTATTGCGAGAAAATGCCGCTACCGCAAGCAGCAAATTAGATAGCACCAGCACTGCTATCAGGAACCGCTGCCATCGGTTCTCTAATTGCGTGCCTTGCCATGATTTTAAAAACACGTCGAACTTCACGGCAGATAGCTCCTGATAAATGGGTTAGGGATCGTCTTGGCCTTGGTGGGCAACAGTCCAGCCCAGTAGATGGCGTGAAGAATAAAACCATCTGGGCGACCATCACGAAAACGCCGATAGAGCTTGGTTGTTACCAACCCCAACAGGCATAAAACCAAGGCATTACCGGTAAAAATGCCGATCACTAGCCCCAACAGAATGGGAGCCATCTCATCGGCACTCCAAAGCAGGAAGTGCGGCGGATCATCGATATAGGACGGAATACTCACAGGTTCCATAGTCACTCCTCGTTGTTTGAATTGAGAAGTGAAGAATGCCTTGGGATTGGCAGGTTCAGTGGTCAGCTAGATGCCGAATTCTTGAAGGTTTTGAGGTGGCTTGGTGATTCTGCTCTTACAATCAGATTGATATCGCAACCTTAATGGTTACAATTAGTGCACGATAATTGGCTCTCAATCTTCGTGTTTTTAACACAAGTGCGCGAGCTTATAACGAGTACTCCTCCCCCCGGCTTCACTTTTTACCAAGCAACCAAGCTCGACCAAAGCCGCTAAATGACGAGAAGCGGTTGGCTTACTCACTTTCGCCACTTTATGATATTGCGACGTATTAATGCCTTGGTCAAAATCTCCATCAAGCATTCGATTGAGCACTTTTACTTGTTCCGAGGACAGTCGCGTTTGATCGACATTTCGCCAGAAGTTTGTTTTAAAAACCGTTTGGTCGATTTCTTCAAGCACATTGGTGAATGTTTCACCTAAGGTGTTTAAAAACCACATAAGCCAAGCGGTAATATCAAGTTCACCTTTCTGGGATTGCTCTAATATTTCGTAGTAGCTTTTACGGTTGGCTAAAATCGCCACTGACATTGCATAGAAACGGACAGATTGACGCTCAGCCTGGGCCAGCGCCAAATCAGTGAGTAAGCGGGTGATCCTGCCATTGCCGTCATCCAAAGGGTGGAGCGTCACGAACCAAAAGTGCGTTATCGCAGCCCTAAGCAAAGGGTCTAAAGCGGGGTCCTCACGAGAGTCATTAAACCAGCGGATAAACACGTCCAGTTCTGACTCAAGCACATCTCGGCTCGGTGCTTCAAAATGCACCGTGGGTTTATCTATTCTTCCCGACACAACCTGCATTGGCTCGTCCCCGCGCAACTGCCCTCCTATAACAGGATTGAACAAGGTGTAACCCTCAGGAAACAGTCGTTTATGCCACTGCAATATTCTTTCAAGTGAGAGCAGCGAGTCTAAATTCTCCACCGCATCTAACATTATTTCTGCTAAGCCATCAGTGCGTTCAGTAGTTGGAAATGGTTTTTCTTCAGAAAGACCAAGCTTATTGGCCAAGGACGAGCGAACAGAAAAAGCATTGAGCTTCTCACCTTCAATGGCACTCGAATGAATAATGTTCGCCAATAACGTGTCTAACATACTTTGCTTTTGGTCTTTAGGTTGGCTCGACATCTTGCCCAACAACATTCCTTGGTGAAAGCGAATGTCGCGTAACTTGGGTTCAATGACTTTTTCATCCCAGATAAAGTTTGGCCAATCAGCTTGTTGCCAGATCCACATCTTGTCGCCTTTTTGATTTAAATAACAGTCTATTCAAATCATAGCATGATTCGAATCAAACCCACAATCGAATCAAATAATGATAGGAATAAGCCAGATATTCATATCATCCTGTCTTGGTGGCCATTAACCGAGGCCTCAAATCTTCTTCTGCAAGTGACTTAACGCCAACCCCGCCATCAATGCCAAGCCGATGATCAGCGACGGTAACACCACCGGTGGAATAGCCAGCGGGGCGAACAATCCCATAAACAGCAAAATAACGCCTGAGCCCAGGATAATCATGCTGTAGCGGTGAATGATAGGGCTCGAAAAATCAAAGGTTGTCTTCTTAATCTTCCAGGTCATCAATCCGTCCCACAGCGCCGGTAACATGAGAATAAGCGCAAAGGGCAACCAGACCATCAGCAAAGCAAATCGAGTGAACACTTGGTACAACACATCAAAAAATGCCTGAATACGGTCTTCTACCCAGACAAACCAAAAGCCTCCCATGTTCTCCATCCCTTTAGAGCGCAGTCGCTGCTCTTCAGTGGGGATTAGAAAATCACGCACAGATTGCTCCACCTGCGTATCCACAATCCATGACTGATACCAGCGATGGCTAGTTTGACCAATCCAATAGCTTGTTTGTGCGCCCAATTGGTTTTGGATCATCAGCTTCTCTTTACTGATGACCCGGCCAGTCCAATCACCGGGCACTAACACGCCAATAGCAATAATCTCCAGCATCAGTGCCAGACACAGTAGCCAAACCGACTTATGCTTGCTCATGCCAAACATCCTCTTCAACTCGCGCCAGCATGGCTGCAACGGTTGGCGTCATAATCCGGGCTTTAATCACTTGTTGAAGCCGCTTTGTCGTCGTATGACCGCTGACATAACGCACATCGATGCGTCCTTCAGCCAAATACGCCATCCGATTTGGACGATTACGAATCCAGGAGTAGAAATACACACCATCTACGGCAGCCCACTCGAAATGGTCAGGATCACGCAGGCGAATCCCCGTTAAAGCACTGGCGGCAGTCCAGGTAAGTGCCTCAATGAAATGCCACAGTCGTACACTGTCATCATCACAACTGACTTCTTCATAACTACCCAAGCCATTGCACAGACACAAATCAAAGATGGAATGGCCATCTAAAGTGAGCGCATCCGTTAAATAGTCCGCCAAACAGTGCACTGAAGCCAAAGCATGAGGCCAGTCGGTTTCAAGCAGTCTTAAGGCTTCCTTGAATTGAGGGTTATGTTGCTGCCACTGAGCGAGCATTTCTTTACTGGTAAGTGTTGTCATTTTCAGACAGACAGAATGATGCATACAGACTCCTTATGCTGCCTGTGTAGAGCTGGTTAAAATAGGAATGCGGCCTTTGATCACGCGGCCACCTGAAAGCTTGGCGATGTACTCCAGGTTGGGAAGCTGGCCTAATAACTGCGGTGGAAACATATCGCCTTCTTCCTCCATCAAGCGTTCGCCATGATTGCCGGTAAACAACGCGGGGCTGTCCGAGTTGGACGACATACCTTGAGTTTGCATGATGTACTGCAACCGAGTCTTAGGCAGATTGTCAGTAATATACTGCTGCGTTTCGGCGTCCATCACCCGAAGGGCTATCAAGTTGTTGATGTTACCTAACACCTGGCGAGCCTTAGCTTCACTGCCTGTTCGAGCTGCAAAGTCAGCAAAGGTCTGAGTAGCAATCACACAACGCATTTTTGCGCCACGACCTTTGTTGAGCAGTTGAATGAAGGGATCGTTGACGACTTCAGCAGCCTCATCGATGAAAATATTTACGGGACGATTTTCAACACCATAGTTATAGCGGTCACCGGCCACGGCGGTGAGATCGGATAAAAGCAACGAACCAATGGCGCTGCCAACCATGGCGTCGGTCAATGAATCCAACCCGATATAGGCCACTTGGGCATTGTTGATAATACGGCCAGAATCCGTAATTAGCCGGCTGTCATCCACATCGTTTGCAAGCGGTGATAGCAATGGACCTAGTTCACTTGATGTGAGCATATTGAGCACCGGCATCAATGAGGCCACCATCTTTGAATAGTGGGTTCTGTCATGCTCAAACATACTCAATAGCCCCTCCAAATCAGTATTGGCGGCAACGGGCTGAATGCGTTCGTAGTAGAAAAGCAGCATCGCCATGGCTTGTTTAGCCAAGGTATTGGCCTTTTCGATAAAGCGCTTGATCTCCACACTAAAATTGGGATACACCTGCTCCCCCCAGGCTGTGACGGCTTTTACTACCAAGCCTTCTGGGCCACCTTCCAAAAAACGCCTCAGTGTTTTCAGATCAGGACGTTGTGACGTAAGCAACAAACCTTGCACGATGTTATTCAGTGCCATTTGGCCAAAGGCTTTAAATGGATCAGCACCGGTTTCAGATGGAATTAATGCCGCAATTCGGCTGGCAATTTCAGTGCCCCGGTTAAAGTTTCTCAGGGGATTAAGACGTACTGAATGCTCTGGAAAACCCGGATGAAAATACACAAAGCGTTCAGGACTACCGGCGGCAATACAGGCTCGCTGTGCATTATCCTTAAGTTCTTTGTCTCCCTTGGGGTCAATAATAATCACGGCTTCATTACGCAAAATGGCCTGAGTGATCATCGTATCAAAGCATCGGGTTTTTCCGGCACCGGTCGTTCCGACAATTAAGGTGTGCCCCTCAGTGTGACCAACTGGCTGGTACACATCGTCTTCTTTGGGCTCGACACCATGAATCCAGGTCGAGCCCATTTGCTTGCCATGATCCTGGTTAAGCAAGGTTTGCTTATCCCTCTTTAATATTTCATAAGCGCGTTGAGCATGACGTTGATCCCACTCAAAGCCATATCCTAACCACAATTCATCAGGATGTTTTGCCATCACTTTTTGCAAATGCGACAGCTCCATGAAAGCCAAAGGTTTGCCTTTTAATCCCTTCTGTAACTTATGAAGACGATAAGCCTCAGGCAGGCGATACAACGCCATGCCCGAGGAAATCCCTGTCATCCACCAAAATGGCTCAGGTGGTAGCTCAGTCAGCATTTCTGCGGCAATCGCCCCAGTGGCCCCAACCAGCCAACCTGCTGCTGCCATGGCTTCATAGTTCGTGCGCCAGGGCATCTCATATGCGTTTTCTTTCATTCATGCTCCGCGAAATAACCGTATACAATCCGCTTAATTTCAAATTGATTAACGTTTAGCGTGAGCGGTAAACAGAACCGTTTCCCCCTCATCAAACTGGCATTGGTCACTGGCCGAGATCCCCCGAAGCAGCTGTCCGGCTGGAATGCCATGCGCATTAGCGACTTGGCGTAAGGTTTGAATCGTGACGCGAATACCATCGGCACTATGATCCACGTCTGGGTAATTGCCATCGGTCAGTAAGATGGGCAAATCTTTCACAAAATTAACCATCTGTTGCCGCTGCGCGTGTTTGGGGTCGGTACTTGAGTTCGCATTGGCCGCAATCGGCTTTTGCTTTCGCTCCGTTCTTGTGGCGGGTTCTTTTGCTTGGGCATTGGTTGTCTCAGTTCGACTCGGTCGCGGTGAAGCCTCTTCGTTCTGAATTGCTGTCACTGATTCTGCGTCTTGTTTGGAAAGGTCTATCAGTGCAGTAAGCCCTTTAGAAATCGATACTTTCAGCAGTAACCCTTGCTCCTGAACTCCATCATTTGTAGTCACAGTTCTGGCTTTACGTGTCGGGTTTGCTGGATCTAATTCAAGCCAATCTAATCGACTGAGTTCAGCAAGCAGTTTTCGGGGAGCACACCAAGGTCTTACGGCATCGGGATAGCGGATCAGTATCTGTTCACCAACCATAACCAACGCACTGCTGGCCTCTGGGAGCCACGCCAAAGATTCAGGCAGATTCAATGCCTCTGCATCGTGCTGGTTTACGTTATTTGAGCTAGCGCCATCATATGAATTGTTAGGCTTTTCATATCCATCACCCGGAACGTTTTCATTTTCCTGAAGGTGACTAACATCACTGGCATGACGAAGTTCATTATCTTGGTCGGACGATTTTGTCGATGGCGACTCAGACGAATTGCTGTGTTCAATTGATGATGACGCTTCAGGCAAGTCTAAATGCTCACTGGAGCGACTCTGAGGCTCTGCTTCTGTTTGCTGTGTTGCTTCCCACTCAGATTTGTTAAACAGTGTCACACCACTTGGTACATTCGAGCTGAACAATAAATCGGCCTCAGATATATGCAGCATGGGTAGCCAGATTGGCTTGCCGTCTTTGATCAGTACTTCAGGGGCAAGGCTTTCATATCGCTCATTGGAGGCGGATTTAGTGGCCAATCCTCGCTCAATGAGGATGTCCGCAAGGGTATCGGGATCTCTTGGAATGCCAGGTATCTTGTCTTTGGCCAATAGCTCAATGATGTCCTTAGCCGCGCTTTTCCAAACCAGGTAAAGATTGGTTGATTGATTCGATTTTCGTATCCAAACTCTGGCATCTCGCTGATTGACCAACCACTGGGAACTGGCAAGCAATCGCCTCATGGCATCAAGTAGATAGCGTTCGACTGGGACACCAAGGGCATTGTCGTCAACGGAAATTCGTTGAGCTTTCAGGTCTCGCTGGACACTGGTTTGGTCAGCTTCAATAACCAATTTAGACAGGACATGCTCGGGATCGGTATTGCCAATTGCCTCCAGCATGGCTTGCAAAATTTCAGGGCCAGGTTGTGTTAACCAAGCGAGCAACTCTGGCATCATCACCCGGTTTAACACCAGAATTGAAAATTGCTCGTGCCGTTTGAACCGTCCGTCGCGCCAGCGAATGAAATAGCGTTCAATGCGGTTATTAGTGGCCCACTGGGATAAGGTTTCTAAAAATGGGTTCCACTGATAGCGTCCATCTTCGTCTGTAATGGACAAGTCTGAAACAGGCTTACCAATATCATGGAACAAACCGCCTAATGCCGCCGCAACACGCCACCTTGGCTCTAGCTCTTTTTTCTCAACCGGTGTGCCACTGGCAACAAAGATGATCCCTTCAGCTGCTTGTGCCGCCCAGAAAGCAACTTCCAACGAATGACGTAATAAACCACCAGCACCACTGTGATGATGATGCTCAGAAGCTGGCAACAAGTGAACATAGGACGCCAGATGATCAATGCAGGGTTGAATTAGCCTTTGAAAATCACGCTGGTTGAAGCCAAGTACCTGACGCAGTTTGGCTATTAGCTCGTCTTGTGTGGACTGCAAATCCTCGGGTGACGCTGCTGGCAACCCCTTCAGAAATGGCGGATAGCGCGGAATTTCTGTATCCAGTTGCGATGACAGCTCTGGTAGTGCTTTGGTTTGAAAAAATAGGTTTTTGAACATAGTGAACCTCCGACACGATAGTGTGAAGGTTCTTTAGCAACTGAAGATGTTAGATAGCCGAAAGAAATATGCATTTATCTGTAGTTGTTTTCGTTCTAGTGAGAAAACCGACAGTTACATTACAGTGTGGGGTAAGACAGCTTTTCATTGTAAGACTGGGCATCATCCTCCCAAACTAGCCGAACAACATGCTTTCGTTTCGTTTGCATATGAACAGCGGCTATTAGCTCAACGGCTTGATACTTTTCGAGGCTTTCCATCGGAAATTTGTCAGTCACTTCTGATTCAATAACTAAATCGTTACCTTCAGGGAACTCAATTCTGACGTTTCTTGCAGTAGCAGCTCCTTTATTCCAAACCTTAAGCCGATACTTACTGCTGCCAAGTTTTATAATTGATGCACCAAGGTCAGCTTGCTTTCCTTTCAGAGCATCTTCATTTTCTTTTTCCAAGAGAATGGTGTTTAGCTTTTCTTGGCTTTCGACAAGTGACTTCTGCCTCTTATTAAAGCTGACCGTTTGCCATGTTGCGTAGCCAGATAAAAGGAAAGCTAATCCGGCTATCACATCACCTGCATCAATAGTTACTGGCATTACCTAATCCTTATATTCTTGCTACCAGAAAAAGCCTTTTTCAAAGATTTACGTAGTTCGTCTTGAACGTCTTTTAAAACTTCTTCCTTGATTTCAGAAAGGTGCTCATCAATATTTTCGCTATTCTCTTGAATAAGCTCATCTTTATTGAACTCTCTACCACAAGATGCACAAGTCATTACTTGTATTGTTTCATCGCAACCGTCTTCGTAGGAAAAGTCCGAACAACCACAAGTCGGGCAAAGCAAGCTTATACTTCTATTGTATTTTTCAGGATTCATGCTATTTCTCCGTCATGTAAAAAGCCATACTTAAAATATAACCGCATGAGTGTGCGACATTTAGACTAAATCTGCTGGCTGAATCTTCCAATTATTGTTATGAAACTAAAAGTGAGCTGTCAGCCAGATGAACTGACAGCCCGATATAAAAACGGAAACAACTAGCCGCTTACGACTTCCATCAATTTCGAGTAACTCGTTACAACATCATATTTGACGTTTTCACTCGTTATCTCTGCATTAATTTTTTCAAAGAATTTCCTAGCACATTCAATCTTGCGATCTTCTATGCCACGCAATTCAAGCGAAGACATCGTTCCTTTAGTCTCAGCAATAAAGTAAATGTGTTTAACACTTCCTTCTTTGAAAGAAATCGCCCAATCAGGGTTGTAGTCGCCAACAGGCGTCGGTATCAGAAAACCACGAGGCAGTTTTGCATAAACCACGACTTCTTTGCTTGTATCAAGCTCGGTAACAAAGTCTCGTTCAATGCCTTGTGAATCAACGACAACATAATCATAAATATGCTTATTAACGCCACTAACGGCTTTTGTCATATCAGTGATTTTTTGCTCTGCCGTGAATATATCAACATCATAAGATTCGTTCGTTGGATCATATGATAGCTTCTCGATAATCACAGATGCCTTTTGCTCTTTCACAAGACGTGAAGCCTCAGCGAGAAAATGCTCAGGGTTTTGCTTAAATTGTGCAAATACTACAGGTTCTATACCCATCAGTATTTCGGCGACTGTTTTGCGAGTCAGCACACAATTTTCAGCCAACTTACCAACCAAGTCATAACGAACAGCAGAATGAATGCTCGATCGATGAGTTTCAGTCTCAGTATTCCTCACCTTGAAACTTTGTCCAGCTTTGAGTTGTTCGTCGGTAATGCCATCCATTTGAACACCATCTTGAATGGTGTACTGAAGAGGCGTGATCTTAAGCTCTTTATTGAGTACCTGAATACAATTTTTAATCAACTCAGACGAATCAAAATCAACCTTGTAAACCGCTTTGCGATTGATTTTGTGCCAAAGCTCCTGAAACTCTCTCTTATCAAAATTAGCATTCAACGGATTGTTTTTAGGTTTACGATCATCACCAACACCTGGCAATTGCGCTTCACTATAAACACCATCAATCAGCGTCAAAATCTGTTCTCGGTACGGCTCTAACTCAGCGGGCATTGGCGCTAACTGTCCACTAGCCTTAGCCTTGTGGAATGATGGCGCAATTGAATCGTCAGCTTCATTGGTATAATCATTTTTAAGCAAATACTTATAAATTTGCTTAGCCATGACAGGTGTTACTTCTACAGGTCCATCAGCAGTTGTAATTGTCTTACCCGTAAAATAAGCTTCATCTGCTTTTCTAGGTCTCGCTGAAAGAGACTCGCTGATCTCTTTTTGCAGATTCGTGACAAAGTCTTTATAGCTTTCACTTGCAATCACCGACAAAACATTAATTTCATGCACAGTTGCCGGATGGTCTTGTCTGTCACCATGTTTATTGACGGCCAGACGTAAACCACGCCCAACTTCTTGACGACGAGAGATAGTGTTGTCGCTGTGTTTTAACATACACATGACAAATACATTTGGATTATCCCAACCCTCGCGTAAGGCCGAGTGTGAAAAGATAAATCGGGTAGGCTCTTCAAAAGAAAGTAACTTTTCCTTATCTTTTAAAATCAAATCATAGGCATCTACATCGTCTGATAGCCCGGCATCTTCACCACGGACTTTAAAGCCGGGGTTCTGAAGACGATTTGATTTCTTATCAATTGAGAAGTAACCATTATGCGTTCTAGAGCCTTCAATGGCTGATAGATAGGCTTTATAGGCATCAGTCTGCTCACTTGGCAAAAGGGACAACTCATCAAGATACTCCTGTACAAGCAAAGAGTACTCTTCTTCAAAGACGCGAGCATAATCACCTTTTTCATCGGCTTGAGAGTAGTCTCTATACTTTGCGACTTCGTCAATAAAGAATAGAGAGAGAACCTTTATACCCTGGTTAAAAAGTGTTTTTTCTTTTTCAAGGTGCGCTTTAATTGTCTCGCGGATCTGGATTCGGCGAATGGTCTCTTCGGTCACATCTCCCGTGGCATCGCCCGCGGTTAAAACATGGCCATTTTTGAATTCAACCGTGTCGTTAATCGCGTTGACATCAGTAACCACAAAGTCACGGTACTGGTCCAGACCATTGCTAAGATCAAAAAGATTATCGCCCTTAGTGACCTTCTTGGGTATGCGTTTAATGCCATTTTGTTGTTTAACTTCGATCTCAATGCGAGCCACTGGCATTTTTTTCGAGATCTCGATGGATTCCAAATATAGATAGGCTGTCGTTCCCGCCAAGCCTTTTACTGAAATACCACGAACGGCAATTTTCTTAACCAGCTTATTGTTATAAGCGTCAAGCGCATCCAGGCGATGCACTTTATTATGTGTTGTCTTATGCGTGGCCGAATATCGAAGTACCATCAGTGGTTTGAATTTGGCTAAGGCATCTAATGTCTTCTTGCCTTCCATCTTCTGCGGCTCATCCAAAATCAGGATTGGGCGGTTTGCACTAATAACGTCAATAGGACGCCTAGACTGGAAGTCATCCAACTCTTCATAAATTCGTCGATTGTCTTTTCCTGACGCATTAAAGGCTTGAATATTGATGACCATCACATTGATGCCACTGTCAGAAGAAAAACTCTCTAACTGGTGCAATTGTTTTGAGTTATAGATAAAAAACCGTGCCTTTTTACCGTCGTAATTCTGAGCAAAATGCTCACCTGTGATTTGCAGCGACTTGTAAACACCTTCACGAATGGCGATGCTAGGCACAACGATAATAAATTTGCTCCAGCCATAGCGCTTATTCATCTCAAAGATGGTTTTGATGTAGCAATATGTCTTACCAGTACCGGTTTCCATTTCAACATCGAGATTAATCTTAGAGCTGGAATTGCTTATTAACGCTTCTGAAACAGGGAGGTTCTGCCTACTTTGAACACCATGGATATTCTGCAATAGCTGCGATTCAGTGAGCGCGAGTTCAGCATTTTTAAAACCATCCTGGTCGCTCATATCCCAGCCAGCGTTGCCAAATTTATCTTTGGCAACGCCAGGATCGATTCGGTAGGTTACGCCGGAGGTATTAGGTTGTCCCGCAAAGCAGTCAACAACCGACTCTACGGCAACAGTTTGATAAGGTTGGACTTTGAACTTAAGTTTCATTGCGCACCTCCATGTACGCAACCCTTCGGGCACACCTTGTCTGCGACAAGGCTGTGTGCAAATTTTAATCCGGTAAAATTTGTCATGATCCCTCCTTATATCGCTTTAACTTCAGTATGTGGCGAAACTTGCTTGAAAATCTGCTCGGCATTAATTTTTACTGCATCAGACTCAAAGCCGTCATCACGGAATACTACGCGAAGTGGTTCTTTTATGGCTAACTCTTTAATCAATACTTCATTTATACGCAGATCAAAACAGGCCACTAATGCATCATCATCAACAAAGAAAACTGTTTTGCCTTGAATCGTTTCTTTTCTGATTGGTAAGGTTAAATCGACGCCCCAATCCAGCAGTACTTGAAAGAGTAAATCTTCATCAGTGCGGTCTGATTTAATATTATCTACCAATAAGTCTAGCGAACCCTGAGTAACTTGATCTGGAGAGTAGTAAACATCCGCCATATTCGAGGTATCCACTTTAAGTACTCGGAATCCAACGTCTTTATTCCAGTCTTTGTGGCACTCGCCTGCTAATATTTTTGCACCAGCTCGGCGGATGCGTTCTTTAGAAATCTCAGCAATAGTTTTGTAGCCAGCTTTGAACGCTGCTGACTTTGTATCACACTCTTCCGGCAACTGAACCATAATAAATTTTCGGTTTCCGCCGTCTTCAGCATTAATCGCCATTACTGAGTGGGCAGTGCTACCACTTCCAGCGAAGAAATCTAATACAATACTACTTTTATCAGTCGATAAAGAAATTAACCTTTGGAGTAGTTTTACTGGTTTTTTACCATTAGAAAATTCAGTGTCTCCCTCCTTTGTGAGGTTGTTGTACTCAATGTCATCCCAAAGAGTAGTAATACGATCCATGTAGTAATAGGTATTATCAACTTTTTCTACTACGTCAGCTAAAAACATAACCATGTTACGTTGTTCTGATGTTGACCCTGCTTTATAAAAAACTTCAATCTCTGTTCCTTCATTACGTCCTTTTATTGGTGTATAGACACAACTATACATTGGAAAGTCATGTCCGGACGTTTCTCTGATTACAGTTTGCCTTACACTGCTCTGGGCATTTGTAGTGCGAAATATCCTATCTGCGAACTGATTGTAAACTTCATCTATCGTGATCCCTTTCGATCTGGCAAATGCTGATAGAGACATTGTTTGCAAATTCTCATATCCATAGAATTTGATTTTTTTAGTTTTATCTTCCTTGATAAGAACTTTGTTTTCCAAGTTGGTGATTATTGATGTGTACTTCCAACTTTTGCCTTCTTCTTCGTAACTCTTGATACGGTCTGAAAGTTTTGTTTTTATATAAACTGGGTTAAGGAACGTTGACTCTTTATTTTTTGAATACACCCAAATAAATTCAGTAGCATCTTTCAGGCTCTTTCCTTCAGAGCTTCCAGATACTCCACCTATTTTAGTTTTAACGGTAATAATATTTATAAAATTCTGCTCACCGAATATCTCGCTACAGATTTTCCCTAGAGAATCTACCTCATTGTCATCTATATGGATGAATATAACGCCGTCATCAGATAACAAATTTCTGGCTAACTTTAATCTTGAATACATCATAGTTAACCAATCAGAGTGGAACCTACCATTTGTATCCCTGTTTGCGACTAAGCGATTACCATCTGAATCTACTTGGTTTGATCGCTTTAAAAAAAGATCATTTCTCTCAGAGAAATCGTCGTTGTAAATAAAATCGTTTCCAGTGTTGTAAGGAGGGTCGATATAGATCATCTTAACCTTGCCTAAATAAGTTTCTTGCAACATCTTTAGCGCATCGAGGTTATCGCCTTCAATAAAGAGGTTTTCAGTGGTGTCAAAATTGACACTTTCTTCTCGACTAGGTCTTAATGTTTTTGCGATAGGTGCATTCGCTGTTAGTAGTGCCTCTCGTTTACCAGGCCAGTTCAGCTGATAGCGCTCTTGCGGGCCTTCAACGATTGAATTTGATAGCTCTTGTTTAAGTTGGTCAAAATCAATGGCCAGCTTTAGCTCTCCGTTAGCACCATTTGATTCCGTCACGCAGTTCGGAAACAACGCCTGAATTTTCTCTATGTTTTGCTGCGTCATGTCGGGGCTGTGCATCTTTAATTTATCCATGTGTTTTACCTTTTGCGTGATGCCTTACATTTATCGCCGTCATATTTGTCGCGGTAGCGTTGTTAACTGCGTTCATTCACCCCAATCACATAGAAAAACTATGCTCAGGGGTTCACTCACTTGTCGCCTAGCTACCACACCAACTATTTAGGCCATAATGAAAGCGGGCACTATTTAACTGATTAAAATTGTTTATCTGTATATTCTTTATGCGAGTAACTCTTCAAGCTCGCACCTTAAATTCTTTAACTGCTTATTGAGCTCAACCTTGCGGTTAAACTGTTTCTCAGCATGAACCTTCTTCTTATATTGCGAGATTTGCTTTTCCAATGCCTGAATTGCCATCAAGCGTTCAATGACCTCTTCAATACTCTCGGCGGTTCGTTTGGGTATGGGTAACAAACGTGTAAGAAGCTTTTGATACAGCTGCGCCATATCGATTGCAGTTGGCAAAACCAAAACTTCAGAAGTTACTGTTGATGCATTAACTAAATAGAACGTTTCTGAGAACAAATAACGGCTACAAACCCATTTGGCCTGATCGTTCTCTGCCTTACGCTTATAGCAAGCGGCGTAATGGCCTTGCTCACCACTAGCACCCCATACCTCAAATAGAATGGGAAAAGGTATGGCCAAATCAATCGCTTTAAGTACGCTGTCGTCTATCGAGTCACCTTTAAGCTTCACACTGAAAACCTGTATTTCACTGACCTCACTGGTTTGGGGAATATTCAGCGTGCTAGGCGATAGCTTGTAAGCCCAAAGAATTTGATCTACTTGCTCTACAAAAAGTGACTTCAACCCAGTGGTTGCCGCGCTGTGCTCATATATTTTGTTCTTAGGCACGACTCGACCGAACTTTGCGTTGTCAGGAAATATCCAAGGTGAGTTCATAAACTAGCTAACCTCATCCTGAGCACTATTCTCCATCAGATGCTTTTGCTGGATCACAATAAATGCCAGCAATTCAAAGTCATCAAGCCCGGCAAATGTATTCACTAAAGCAGAGGTAGCGCCACCACTGAACAAACTATCAATATCTTTTTCTTCCTTAACTTCAACCATGCTTTTTATGGCATCGGTTAGAAGGTGAGAGTAACGCTGCATATCTCGACCGTCTTGTGTTAGGCGATTAAATAACGCACAAATATCACTGAGCGGCTCTGTTTGCCCTTTGCAGCTACTGCGGATTAAATCTAATAATCTCTTTACCTCAAAATGATTAGCGACGATGTGCCCCTCATTCGATACATAGACAAGGTAATAAGGGTGGAGCCTGTTTTGCAGATCTCTATCGATACTGTTATTGACGTTTTTCAGCGCAAACACCACGCCAGGCAATAACCCTAATTCTGGCTTAGCTTCAACCACCGCATGCATGCCACTTGGTGCGTTTCTTGGTTCGCCGTAGAGTTTCATTAAATTAAGTAGGTCCATCCGAAATTCGTTTAGACCTAGATCGGTGATAGAAACCCCCGTTTTTAAATCTTCAAGCTCAATGACTTCTTCTTGCAGCTTCTTTAACTGCTCTTTACGATACGACACATCGTTAGCTTGACTACTTAAGACGTTATCATCACCGGTCGCTGTCACGTCAACAATCGTCATTCGACTTTCAACACGTTCTTTTAAGTTGATGTACTCATCCAGCGATATATCAGGCCAGTAGTTAACTAACTGAATGCATTTATTCGGCGAGCCAATACGGTCAACTCGCCCAAAGCGCTGTACAATCCGAACTGGATTCCAGTGAATATCAAAGTTAATTAAGTAATCGCAGTCCTGTAAGTTCTGCCCTTCAGAGATACAGTCTGTAGCAATCAACAAATCGATTTCAGCGGGTTCATCGGGTAATACACTGGCTTTCGATTTGGAAACTGGCGAAAACAAGGTGAGCACTTCTTGTGTGTCGTAACCTTTTCGTCCGGTTTTTAAGGTGGTCTTAGGTAAACTGGAACCACCAGTGATCATCGCAGTATGGATTCTATGCTCGCTTAACATCACAGGTGACAACTGCTCGTACAGATATTGAGCGGTGTCCGCAAACGCCGTGAACACAATGATTTTCCTGTTTCCAGGATTTATCGGATTATTTATTTTTGCAGCAATATGTGATTTCAGATGCTGCAACTTGGCATCTTCTTCTGGCTTAATTTTGCTAACAGAATCTAGTAACCCTTTGATCAGCTCCAAATCGCCATCTAAATCCTGCTGCCAGGATGGAAGATCCATATCCATTAGCTTAATTTTGATTTTGTTACCGATTTCCATATCGTGATAAGAAGGCAAATCGTCTTCATCTGCTTCAATAGACTCTAGCGCTTCAACGAGACTGCTCACTTCGGTTTGCCCGTCTCGCTTATAGAATTCGTCGATAATACCTAGAACACGAACATGGTTATCATGGAGAGATTGCAAGGTGCTTCTGAACGAGTATACGGAGCTCTCAAGACGCTTTAGAAGGTTGGTTGTCATCAGTGCAACTAAGCTTTTTTCACGGTCGCTTTGCTTTAACTTACCTTTTCCGCCTTCAACTTGCGTGTCATACATCTCCTCGTATTTCTTCAATCTACTCGGGAGGATATAACTCACTGGCGCATAAACAGATAGTTTGAGTAGCTTAAGCTGTTCAAAGATCTCATTCAGGCTAACTACATCCGAACGAGTAGTAAGCGGACAATGAAACGAGATTGGCTTGTTACGTTCAGGGAAATGGCCAATATCTGTTGTGTCGTAGAATGTTGTGATGTGCTTTCGTGAGCGAGCGATAGTGACGCTATCAAGCAGTTCAAAAAAGTCAAAATCCAAGGCATCGAGAATGGCTTTAGCTGTTCGCGTCTCTGGGTCTAGTTTGGACCAAGCGTTAAATGCGGCTTGTGCTTGGTTGAATATCTGTTCCACGCTTTTTGTGGTTTTAAGATGCTTTGTGAGATTGCTCGACTCGCCTTCATAAGCTAGCGCAAGCTGGTTTCTTAAGTCAGTAAATCTATTATTCACTGGTGTCGCTGATAGCATCAGCACCTTGGTTTTTACGCCAGCGCGAATAACTTTATTCATCAGTTTCTGATATCGAGTTTCTCGATCTTTCACTGCATCGTTATTTCTAAAGTTATGCGACTCATCAATGACGACCAAGTCATAGTTACCCCAGTTGATTCTATTTAACGGAGTACCGAAGGATTCGCCAGAGGTTCTGCTCAAATCTGTGTGACACAAAACATCGTAACTAAAACGGTCTTTAGCAAAGATATTTGTTTTTAGGTTTCGATTAAAGTTGAGCCAGTTATCCGCTAACTTTTTCGGACATAGAAGCAGCACTGATTTGTTTCTGAGCTCGTAATACTTGATGACAGCTAACGCTGTAAATGTTTTACCAAGACCAACACTATCAGCCAGAATGCAGCCGTTATAGGTCTCTAACTTATTGATGATCCCGGTCGCAGCATCTTTTTGATAGTTAAATAACTTGTTCCAAATCAAGGTGTCCTGATAGCCGGTTCGATCATTTGGTAATACATCCTCTGTAATATCATCAAGGAATTCATTAAAAATGTTATACAAAATAATGAAATAGACTTTTTCAGGCGAGTTTTCCTGGTAGACAGACTCTATATGCTCGCAAATGGTTTTAGTAACATCTTGAAGCTTCGCAGGGTCTTTCCAAATTTGGTCGAATAACTGTAAGTACTGCGCTGTGAAATTTGGCTCATCGATTTTTTGCACAAAATTCGAAATAGCGTTTCCTCGCTGATACCCTAGATCAACCGCCGTAAACCCGCTAACCGGAGCAAAAACTGCACTCATTGTCTCTGTTTGCTGTCTAGATGCTTCCGTCACAACAAACGACTGCATTGGAGAATCAGTTTTGTTTGATTTGAATGTCGCTTTCTTTCTGATCCAGTTTGCACACTCTTTGGCGATCGCCTTTTGAGTGAGCTTGTTCTTTAACTGTATTTCAAAGTCAGTTCCGTAAAGGCTGCGTTCACGCCCTGCTTTGGGAATAAAGAACTCTCGTTTTTCTTTTTTGAATTTATCGGTAACTTCATCTGCGACAAAAGTAGGTGATGTGAAGATGAACTCAAGTGAGTCTATCTTCGCTAACTCCTTTTTGAGAGCCTCATACGCATAAATAGAAAAGCAAGACGCAGCAATCTTTAACTTTGTATTCGGTGTCAGCGTCTGTTGAAGCTCGTCACCTAATAGGTTGTTAAGGTTATCGATTATTTTCATCAAAATTTATTCCCTGCGCCAAGTTCGTTTTTGTGCATTAGTTACCAAGTTCTTTTTCAATCCCTGGAGCTAGCATGATGTTTTTAACTCCATAAAGTGTTGCTCTGTTCTTTAAATGCAATTGAGCTCCACCATCTTTTAGTGTGGCGTTGGAAGAACAATCCACATTCCATTGTCTGAGTAAATAGCCTGCCGTTGCCGCTCTAATCTCAACCTTTAGAACGCCACCCGCCATACCATAATCCAGTTCAATCGCTTCGCTGTGCTCAATACGAGGATGCGGCACTAACTCCAGCTCTACAAAGCGGTTCCATTGCCGGTCTTGGGTTTCGAGCTCGGTTTCAGATAAAGTGGAATCTTCAAGCACAAACGCTGCTTTAATTCTGGTCAGTACAAAGTCACGAAATTCACCATGCTTGCGGTCAAAACCACGAACGTGCCAACGCAGGCCATTGTCTACAAGCGTATGCGGCACAATTTCACGCGTGGTTTCACCGCTCGATAACGACACATAGGTGATACTCAAGGCTTTGCCTTTGTGAATGGCCTCGGTGACTTTCGCCACTATCGATAAACTCGGCTTGTTTAAGTGATAAGGCGCTTCACAAGCCAGTGGTGGTTTTACCTTTCCAGTGAAGCCATCTCCGTACCCTTGGCTAATGGTTGCCAGTGTTCTCACAACGTCGTACTCGAACAATGGGGCAAAAGCTTCACCACGCTTATGCAATTTGAGCTTTTGGTCATATTCAATATTGCCTGGCGCAAGCTCTCGGTACATGGTGAAGTCTTTCGTTGCTTGTGCAGCGGCTATGCTGAAGCGATCGACTAAGTCCGCCCGTACCGCTTCTCCCTTAAACAATAAGGTGAAATCGATGTGTGCAATGCGATCCCTGGTTGCTTGTGGCAACTGCGCTATCTGCGAAAGCCTATCTGGCTTCGCCACTACCGTTTGTTTCAGACCATCATTTGTCATGCGTCTTGTTTATCCAATTCAACCAGATTCTTAAAACTCTGTTTATAAAGTACGGTCAGACATCGCGTAATCACATTGAATAGTGTCACTCAATGCTGCTCTTTATCCGCAATGACTTAGCAATCTCTACCGGTTGAAGCTGAACTGATGGCCATAAAACACTGAATAGGCTTCAACCTAATTAATTTTATTAGGTGTCATCCTATCACAAATTATTTTGTAGGGAAGACTAAGCGGCAACTTTTTGATCTGGATTACAATTGCCGCTGAGTCATGAGCGTGAAGTCCTTGTTTTGTGCCAATGCTGATAGCCGCTATCAATGCGCTACCCGAATCAATGGCACCACGATGTTACCGCGAAGCGATACCCCTTTGTCCGTCTCTGTAGACATCAAGGCTCGTTGCTCACTCTCCCGAACACGCCTAGCAACTTCTGCCTGGGCTGGTAGCAATGGCCGCATCCCTTCAGCAATCGCGTCTGGGGCAGACTCTTGGCCACAGGACATCAAATGCTTCCATGGATCTTTAAGAAAGCGCTCGAACGTGATGCCAAATTCAATGATGCGGGCAGAGACAAAGATTTCGCCCCAGTATTCAATGTAGGTGTCTTGGTACATGGAAAGATTCCTCTTGTTGGTTATATACCCTTCCTACTTGCAGCCGCAGCGGTGTTACCTGCATTCGCTCACCCCAATCACATAGAAGATCTATGCTCATGGGGACTCGCTCACTTGCCGCCTAGCTGCAACACCAAGTAGTTTGGGTATAACGTAAGTTCACTTTCCATTTTCCAGAGGTTTTCAAATATGCAAGGCTTACCTTGTAGAGAGCTACAAAGCTTTAAATCGATTGCGGGCATCTTTGTAGTCATAGTGGGCATGTTCTGAGCCACGATGATACAAATCATCCAGGTAAGTTTGTTCCTGCGGCAACTCGTCTTCGCTGATTTCGCGCCACCAATGTTTGTTGGCACCTTTAACACCGTCATGCCAGCGGTAACCACGCTCTTTTAAATAGTCCTTTACGTCAAACGGCGCACCAAACGCACGAACTAACACAGTTCGCCTGTCTGCTTCAGACAACAAGTTTGCAACGGACTCGGGCAACAAATGAAACAACCAGGCCATCGCCAAACAATCGGTTGCAGCTCGGTGTCCTTCATAGAACCAACCTAAGCGAAGCAGCAGGTACTCAAGCTTTCGACTTTCGAAACCCAGCGCCTTCCAATCTATGCCACTGGCTGAACAGGCCCAAGATAGATGGCCTAATGCAGCAAACCGCTTTTCAAAGAAAGGACGATCAAACTGTGCATTGTGTGCAACCACCAGCGGATCATCGGATAACCAACTCGCAACCATTGCATCATCAATGTGCTGGCCTTGCACCATGTCATCGGTAATACCGGTTAACTCGGTAATCAGCTCGGGGATTGGCTTGCCGGGATCTTCATACAAGCTGATCACATCAACAATCGACACAATCCGCTTAGCTGATGGGCTGTAAAGCACCTTAACCATACCAAGCTCAATAATGGACTCATCATCGGCAGACAGTCCGGTTGTCTCTGTATCGAGCAGCACCATTGGCTGTTCATCACCGACCATAGCAGAAAGTTCAAGTGGCCAGGACTGCAATTCACGCGTTAATGGAATGCGCTCCAGCAATCTAAAATCTTCTGGTCTTTCTGGGATATCCGCGAGGCGCTCTAGCGGAAATGGCGCTGGGGCTCTTGTCATTGATGGTTCCTCTTCAATTCTATTGTTCGCTTTAGGTGATTTCACTGTGCCACAGGTTTTTCTAAATGCACCTTGGATACCTAAGCGTTTTTTTAATCTTTCTACTGGGTGAACCCATGTATGAAGGCTTTGGCTAAGCCTTTCAGAAAGCCTTAGCTAAACCCTTTAGGTAACCCTTACCGATACCCTTTACGTATGGCTTAGCCAACCCCTTTTCAAACGGTTGCAAAAGGCTTGAACTGAGTTCCACTGAGCATTTTAATGGTGCTCCTAACTTCGCTTTAAGCCAGTAAATTCAATACGAAGCAGAATTTTACTAACTGTTTTTAAACCCTTTGCTAAGGGTTCAACAAGCCTTGTCTGACGGTTACTTGACCCATGCGTTAACCAGTAGCAGTAACAGGATCAGTAACAGAAACAAGAGCAGTAGGCAGAAGCAGTATTGTCCAAGCCTTGCAGGCTTTGACGAGGGCGAGCGATCCCCCACATCTAGTTTTTCAACACAAAAAATAAATCACCGACAACACAGCGTCTTACTCGAACAACTACAGTTTTACCTACAATTTTACTTGTAGAAATCAGCATAGCATTAGATACTGTATAAACAAACAGTATCAATTGTGATTTTTCGAGGTTCGTCATGAGTGTCTCGCTGATAGGCCGTAGCGGCGCACTTGCCTTCATCAAAGCCAAGCGCCTTCGTATTCCATTGTTCATGGAACGTGTTTCTGCTGGTTTTCCCTCACCAGCGCAGGATTATGTTGAGCAAACGCTCGACCTCAACGAGCTGTGCATCAAGCGACCGGCTGCAACGTTCTTTGTGCGTGTTGAAGGTGATTCAATGATTGATGCCGGGATTCACCCAGATGATATTTTGGTGGTTGATCGCTCTGTCCAAGCCGAACACGGTGACATTGTCATCGCTGGTATCCATGGTGAACTCACGGTAAAGGAGCTTCAACTAAGGCCGTGCGTCATGCTGATCCCAAGAAACCAGGTGTATGAGCCCATTCATATTCCTGAAGGGACAGAGTTAGAGATATTTGGTGTGGTCACCAATGTGGTGCGAAACATGCGCCGCAAGTCGTGACTAGCCCATGCCAGTATTTGCCTTGGTGGACTGCAACAACTTTTACGCCAGTTGTGAGAAGCTGTTTCGTCCTGATTTAAAAGATACGCCGGTTGTGGTGCTGTCCAATAACCACCCATACACTTTTACTTCCACTCTCTAACTATACACGTTTGACAATGTGAGAATGTCCACTATTGTGTTTACAGACTGAATGAATTGGATATCACCACATGGCAATCGTATACGAGATCAAAACAACAGAAATAAAACCATTCACGTATAGAACCCCTCTAATTACGCCTGATGAAAATGGTGAACTATCTATTAAATACTCTCGACAACAACCTAAGCATATTAAAAAGGTTGTTTTGTTGAATTTGGTTGGTAGAAACACTAATGGCGATATAGTCTCATACGAACCAATGGAACAAGTTAATCGCTTTTTACTAGCACACCACCTAAATGACAATAAGCAAGAGTCAGAACAATACAGTAAAGGCTTAGTTCACTACTTTTCATTCTTATTAGAATTACAGCGCTTGTGGGACTCTGAATACGACGAAGACCTTTACGAAGAATTTATTGATCTGCCTAGACCTAGCTGGGATAAATTCCCATTTAGAAAAAGTGATAAAGCTACGTACCAATACCGAGAGGCTCTAATAAAGGCTGTACTTGAGCCTGACACCCCAAACCATACGATAGCCAGAACTACAGCAATTGCATATATGGGTGCTGTAGTTAAGTTTTACTCTTTCCACATCAGAAATGGCTACAAGTTTAACAATCCTCCCTTTGAGCACGAGGTTGTTTCTATACAATATCAGGGAGGCAGTACAAGCATCGGTGCCTACTTGAGTAAAGATATACACACAACAGATCTGCGGTTGAATTTAGGAAAATCTAAACGTAATGACGGTGGCGCACTATCATCAGCTAGACGAGATTTAAAACCCCTAACAAATAAAGAATGGCTTGCCGTAGAGGATATTCTCACCAATACACGTCGAGTTATCAAAAAAGTTGCTGGTGAAACAACTACTTCCAACTTATCAATTGAATATTGCCTGTTCTTTCTTGTCGCACGATACACAGGGCTTAGAAAGGAAGAAGTGGCTAGCCTTCACAAAGGTCAAGTGGCAAAGCCTGGTGAAGATAAGAAAGCAATGAAGCTTGGTGTTGGCGGTCAATACGGCTCATTAACAAAAACCGCTGGATCAGGTAATAAATCTAGGCAAACAATCATCCCCACCCGAATTATGCACCTTTTGTACGAATACACTAGAAGTGATAGATATAAGAAGCGTATCTCGAAATTCAAAGAACATTGTGAACTTAAGCGTCAAAAAGGCGAACTAGGATACTTTGATGGGGAGGATGGAGTAGATGATACAAAAGAGTATTTATTCATTAGCCAAACTGGTGTCCCACTTTTCACTAAACTTCCCGAGGCCAACGCCAGATGGAATGAAATTAGAGCCACTGTAAATATATTGTCTGGGTTTAACCTAACAGCAACTATACACAATCTTAGAGCTACATTTGCGGTATCACTTTTTAGGCTCCTTTTGAGGCGTGTAACTCCTGACAAAGCACTTGCTTTAGTGAGTGAGTGCCTTGGGCACGGTGAAGAGTCCGTAACGTTAATATACCTTAAAATCGCTCAAGACGAACCTACAGGCGATGAAATTTATGAAGATATCCTTGAATTTATAGGTGCATTTGAAGATGCTGATATAAGTGGTATGGAGAGCCAATAATGCCAAAACATAATACCAGAAAGAGAAAATATCTACTTCCAGGTAAAAACTTAATAAAAGGCAAGGCCGAAGTTAAAACCTTACATTTAGCCGATATGGTTATATGTGTAAACGGCAGTATTCTTCGTTTTGAAAGGTTTGCTTTTAAATCCTGTCCAGTATTGTTTCGAGGTTTCAGAAAGGTTGAAACTAGTCAGTTCACTGACATGAAACGAAGCAGTTTTGTGCGTCAAATATACTCTTTGCTAAGTGAGAACGCCACCTCTACCACAGCCTCTAGATATGAAACGCTAATAAAATACGTTAGGTGGGTGGATGATAGTAACGACACTGAATTAATCGATAAAGACATGTTTCACTGGGAACTAATTGATGGATTCATGACATGGTGTGGGAGGCAAAACAGTAAGGGATTACTTTCTCGACCTGTCTGGGGGAGGCACAGAACAAATATTTCATGGCTTTTAAAGCAATTAAATAGGACGCAGGATACCAAAAGACTTCCTAAAATATCAAATGTTTCAGGACACACGACACCCCACAAAAGTCTTGATATTGAGAGAGAATTAAAACCGATCACAAAAAGGTTGTTTAACTCGTACTTTAAGCTTTTAGAACACTATAATGCTGGCACAATGCCTGAAAAACATCCGCTTTATGATAAAGAATTGCTAGAACTAATAGCCCAAAAAAAAGGGATAAAAGGCAGTGACAGAGTTGCCCATTTTGCTGCGTTTTCAAGAGCAGTACAACCCAGCTCAGGGCATAAAAACAACCCCATCACAAAAATAGCAATGATGCTGTGCTATTTGTTTACGGGAATGAATACAACGCCTTTAGCTAAGATGAAAATTTCAGACGTTAATTTCAAAGAGGTGCAGGGTGGAAAGTACATTCTGGATTCCGTGAAAGGTAGAGCTCAACACCAAGAGCAAGATAACGCACTTGGTTTCAGTAAACACGCAAAGGACTTCATTGAAAGCTGGTTAAATGTAGCTAAAAGCATGGCAAATGGTGATAGCAACAGCCCTCTCTTCCCCTACTATAGTAAAGATGGTCAGATAAAGCTTTACTCTGAAATAGGTAGTTCCCCCCATGCAAGCATCAACAAACTATTGACCAGACTGGACTTCCCTAAAATAACCCCTTCAATACTCAGAAAAACCAAAATGGACACTCTGTTTCAAGCAACAGAGTCTGTTTATCTTGTTGCAATGTCGGCAAACAACAGCATTAAAGTTGTTTCATCACAGTATTTACATGGGACATCTGGAGAGCACGAAAAAAAATTAAATGCGGCAATGGATGCTAAATTTTCCAACGCTAAAGGCGTTGATATCAACACCGCAGTTGAAGAGGCTAAATACAAACATTCAAACATTCTTGATCATTATGAGTATGAAGCACTGAGAGAGGGCTCTAACAGGTCTCATGAAGCAAGAACCCCTACAGGGATACGTTGTAATGATAATAAACAAGGTGCTGTAAAAACCATAAATAAAATGCTAGAGCGTATCGGAGTTGAAATGAACTCTGATGAAGAAGCTTGCACCAGCTTTCTTGATTGCTTTGAGTGTGAGCACCATTCATTGGTCTCTGATGTAACAGATATATGGCTAATGATGTCATTCAAGGAAACATTACAAGAGCTTGAAGTAACACCTGCAATTAACTCAATGCCACCTAAGAAAATGAATACACTATTAAACACCATTGAAACTATTCTAGGAGGATTTAGAGATAAATCTCCAGAAAATTATAAGCAAGCCTATGAGCTACAAAAACAAACATCACACCCCTTGTATTCGAATATCTACAGTCTAAATGATCTGCATGAGGTGTTTTCATGATCTCAGTATTAAAACATAATTTAGCTTCAGTACCAGATTATGACGAAAACATACCAGTAAGTAGTTACAGTGATGGCAGTGTTGAAAGCTACATTTTTGATAAAAAGTGGAAGTTTAGCGGCGCTATTCAAGTAGGCGTTGGTGGTCTAACAGGTATCTCTTTTTCACGGATTGACATGAAATACCGCAAGTACATTCAGTCCACACTCGCATACATCATGGATGAATATAAACAAAAGAACAAAACGCATCCAACTATCGGACAACTTCAACACTGGAAGAATGGGCTGAAATATATTGTTCAAAGCCTTGGCGAGTGTAACTGGAACCTTCTATCAGACGACAGAATATTCAAGCAATTCAAGAAATCTTTCAGTGAGCTAGCAATTAAAAGGAGCCTTTCTCAAACACTAATCAACAATGTAGTAACCACTTTTGGTCTGCTAAATAGCCTGAACCTGTGCCATAGGATTGTAACGATAAAAAGCTTAAACATACAAAGTATAAAGCCAACCAAGCAATACATTGCAATTCCAACGAATATCTACCAACAAATACTTAATGATGCTATCTCAACAGTAGAGTCACTGCACCCCCATCGCCATGAAATATCGGCTCTTATGAACCGAATTCAGACTATATACGACGAAGAAAAAAATCGAAAAGACAGATCGTCTTCTCTAGGCCAGATAAACGACAGGACTCGTAATAGAATTCGGAAGATAGGTCATAACATTCCTGATTTTAAGCTTACTCGTGACGGCACAAACATTTCTAATATTCTGACTCCCTGTGCGATAGTTTTACTGGCATTTAGCGGTGTAAGAGTTGGAGAGTTAAATAGCTTTACTAAAGATAGTTACGAAGAAAGGGAAGGAGAACACGGCGATAACATATGCTTTTTGAAAGGTGAAACTACTAAAACAGTCAATGGTATTCCTAAAAAAGAAGTATGGCAAACACACCGCATATCTAAAGATGCACTTGAGTTAGCCTATGACTGCACAGCATATCTTCGCACAACCTACATAGATGATGTGAACAAGCAATACACTGAACAAAAGATCAATTTAGATGAGTACAAAAAAACCTTACGGGTGCTAGAGTCTGTATTTCTGCCAGTAACACTAGGAGGCTCTAAAAAGACCAACTACAGCTCAACGGCTGCACGCTCAAAAAACCTCAAGTCTTATTTGGAACAACTAAATATTAAAGCAACAAAAGAAGATGTTGATTCATTCAATACCCTTAACCCTTCATGGCACGGAGAACTCAAAGAAGGTCAATTCTTACCTAAGATCAGTGCTCATGACTTTAGACGAACATTCGCAGTATTCTTTAAGCGTTATGGATTTGGAACAACGTCAACAATCAAGTTTCAATATAAACACAGAAATATAAACATGTCCGAATATTACGGCAAAAACGCCCAACTTCAGTACTTCGAAGATGTCTTGTTAGACTCTGACTTAATCCAACTATTGCATGAAGAAGGGGTTAACATTGCAGTCGATATGTTTGATGAAATATACAACGCTTCAGAAACGCTAAGTGGGCTAGGTGGAGAACGAATAGCCAAGGATAAGTTTGAAAAACTACGCTCTGGAGACAAGGTATATATGACGCGGACTGAAATTGAGTCCCTAGTTCGCAATGGCACGCTTTCTATTGTCAAGCTACCTACAGGCGGATACTGCACTAATTCGTCTTGCAGTAGAGTGTGTGGTATTGGCGAGTTCTCCGCTGAAATTAAACCATGCGAACATCAGATAATCACAGACAAGGAGGCCAAAAGAACTCAACGTCAAAATAAGCGGCTAATAAATACATTTCGAGATTTGAATAATGGCGACCCTATGATGAAAAGTATACTTATCGGAGTTAAGCAAAAGATAAAAATAAATGAGTCATTGATTATCAACCATGGAATTAAAGTCACAGCCTTTGAGGATAATATCAAAGGCATAATCGCAACCAGTAGAGGTTAATATGAGAAAATCAGGAAAAGCATTAGCGAGATTGCGAGCAGCTTTAGAACGCCTAATTTCGGGCAAGCCACAAAATGTTTCACCTTCAGGTAAATTAACCCTTAATAAAATAAATAACGAAGCTGGACTTGGTAACAGTTACATACACAAATTTAAAGATTTTATTGAAAATGAAGCAAACCCAGCCATTGAGTCGTTTAACGCTAATTACGATCCCGTCAAAGCGAAACTATTACAAAACAAGCAGAATCTAACTGAGAAAGAAAAGCATAAAGCCAGAATGAAGAAAGAAGTCAAACTTAAAGAGCAATACCGCCAAGAGCGAGATGATCTAAAAACTATAAACAAAGAATTAGAAACACAAATTAGTTCTTTGATGTTCAGGCTGTATGAATTACAAGAACAACTTAATGTACAAAATGTTGTGAAGATCTCTCAATAACTATTGCCTTAATGTCGGTGGACAATAAGATCGTGACTCTGACACCAATGTCTGAAACTTTTACATTAAAGATTAAAACTTTTCGGGGTTCATTTGGCTGGTTCTTTTGTGTTTGGACTGCCATTTTATAAAACACGTTTCTGGACATAAACGTTTTAGAGCTTAAGCTCTTAAAATGACTATAGTCATTAGGGAAAGTATGGTGATCGGATATGCGATAACGACCGAAATTTACGAGCCATAGGTCTCGTGTAATAGATTGTTCTTTAAAATCGGAGAGAGGAGGTTGTCGCTACTCTATCCGTGAGTTCATATTCCATGCCCTAGGGGCTTAATTGATGTCCCCTGCTTAGTTTAGCAGTCAAAGCTGCTGGTAAACACAGGTAATATCAAGCAAACTCAATAAAGCACCGCACATGCTCTCAAACCAATTTATTAGCTTGAGAGCATACAAAGATAGGAAGTTGAAGCTGTTGAAATCGCATTGTCAGTCACCCATTAAGATGCTGCAGAATTTAATACTGGCTCCGCAATAATCCTACTAAATTTGTGGGGTTCCCTCGGACTCAGCACTTAGCTTAGAGCTTCACTCAGGTAATCGAGTAGCATGCGCACCCTAGGTGATAGGTGTCTGTTGTGGGGATAGAGTGCCCAGATCCCCTCGTCAGGTTGGCGGTTTTGCTCCAGTAGTGGAATAAGCTGGCCATCATCTAAATAAGGCAAAACATAGTAGTCTGGCAGCTGAATGATGCCTATGCCTTTTATCGCGGCATCGACGAGGGCGTGGCCACTGTTACAGCTCAGATTACCCTTAACCCTGGCATTTCTTGTCTTACCATTTTCCTGAAATCGCCAGTAATCTAATGTTCCCAGCAGACAGTTATGTTGTTCCAGCTCTGACAGTGAGTGAGGTATGCCAAAAGTTGAAACGTAACCCGGGGAGGCGCAGACATATTGAGTTCGGGAGCCCAGCCTTTTGGCCATCATACTCGAGTCTTCAAGCTGTCCGAGTCGAATGGCGAGATCGTACCCCTCATCGATCAAGTCGACCTTCTGATTCGTCAGACTTATCTTTACTTCAAGCTCCGGGTATTTAGCGACAAAATCGTTCACCAGCGGTGCAAGCGTTCTTTCACCATAAGTTACTGGGGCGGTAATTTTTAACAGCCCTCTCGGTGTACTCTGTAAATTAGTAATCGCGCGTTCAGCTTCTTCTAATCCGTCCAGCACCTGTCTGCAGTGTTGATAATAGATCCGGCCCACTTCGCTCACCGACACTTTACGTGTGGTGCGGTGAAACAGCTTAGTTGCCATCCGAGTCTCTAATGCGCTGACCTGCCTGCTGACCTGCGCGGTTGATATCCCAAGACGTTTTGCGGCCTTGGTAAAGCTTTCTGCCTCTGCAACGGCAACAAATTCGCTTACGCCTTCCCAGTTGAACATTGTTACCTCTTGGTAATTGTAGTTTGGTTGAATTTATTTATTATCGCTGATTTGTAAATTAATTCAATCTTTAAACTTAACGGGTACGTTTTCGCTTTTTTATTAAAGCCCATGTTAAACAACGGCTTAACGCCCTCCCCATTGTTACTCACATGAAAAAGATATTTTCAAAACTGACGGATTATCATTCTTTTGAAAGATGAATATAATTTCCTCATCGAAATGACATCGGCAGTAACACCGAAGCCATAGGGCTTTGTTTCCTAAATCGATGGAACTAAATCTGTAATCAGTGATCAGATCGGCATCATTCACAGCTCCACTAATCAACCGTGCCAAAGCCTCGCTATAAGACAACCAACTGGAAACAGTACAATCAAGCCTTGATTAACCGTGGCTCATTGACCTTCTGGATTGATGAGGAAGCGATCGCTACTTGGAAAGCGACAACAGAGCCAAGCAAAAAAGGTCGGCCACTTGTGTTTAGTGATTTGGCGATCACTACCGCACTGATGGTTAAGCGTGTTTTTTCTATGCCATTGCGAGCCCTACAAGGCTTTATCAATTCGGTATTTAAACTGGCAAACGTACCATTAGTTTGCCCGCATTATACCTGTATCAGCAAACGCGCTAAGACAGTTAACATCTCCTTTAAAACTAAGACAAGGGGCGCTATTGAGCACTTAGCTATCGATGCCACAGGGCTAAAAGTCTATGGCGAAGGAGAATGGAAAGTGAAGAAGCATGGTACGGATGGCAAACGCCGAGTTTGGCGAAAACTGCATATTGCCGTTGACACTCATACTCACGAGATTATTGCGGCTGAGCTCAGTTTATCGAATGTGACAGATGCTGAAGTGCTGCCAAATTTGCTTAATCAAACCTACCGGAAAATCCATACGATTTCAGGAGATGGTGCCTATGATACGCGAGAATGTCACACGGTTATCCGCCGTAAACGGGCCTTTAGCCTTATTCCTCCACGCGATGGTGCAGCCTATTGGGAACAAGGGCATCCACGCAATTTAGCCGTGAGTTTTCAAAAGCTTTACGGCTCAAATAAAAAGTGGAAGAAACGCTATGGCTACCATCGTCGCTCAATCTCTGAAACCGCCATGCATCGGATAAAGCAGTTGCTCGGCGGCAGCTTGAGCATGAGAAATTACAATGCTCAAGTCGGGGAGGCTTACGCCATGATAAAAGCATTAAACAAACTGACTAAGCTAGGTATGCCTGAAACACAGTATTTTGTCTAATACGTGAACAGCAGGGGGGAGCTTTGTGTGTTGGCGCGATTTAGGAAACAAAGCCACGATTCAGCGTTATGCCTGCAAAGAGTGCGGTACCCATATGCTTGGCCGTATCGAGAACACGGGCCACCCTTTCCACGGTCTGGACTTCATCCACACCGAGCTGTCAGCAGAAAAGGGCTGGTCAGCACCTGAATTTGCGGCGTTTGTCTCATCTATCATCGAGTCGGGCTCAGCGCCTGAATCTATGGGGGATGTGCGTAACACCCTTAAAGAGTTGGGACTCGCGCCTTATGACAGCCTGTCTCCTGTATTGATGGACGCAATTGCTACTCATGTTGCGAATAACGGCTAAAAGCAGAGTTTGTTACTGTTTCATTAATATATTCCTGTTCTGGCAGGTATAGGTTTAAAAAAGTGCTGCGGCACTTTTTTTATGTCCAATAGCAAACGGCGCCCCTAGTGGGGATGCTCATAGATAAATATCACTTTTCCGATGAAATCAGCGAGACTTTATTATTCCTGCCTTGTAATAGTGTTTCTCTTTATGAACGTATAGTTTTCCTTGTCACAACAGGTAAAATAAACAATATCAACTAAACAACGAATAACTCAGCAACGTTTTATGTATGCACCAACATCTAATTTAATTGCTAGGTGTGAAACTCGTATGTAAATACAAAAAAACACAAAGAATGTATAAACAATATAAATCGATGATTTATATTAAATTAAATGGAGAGATTGAATATGACCACATTGACTGATAAGCCAGGGATTTCGCTATTTAAAGCGGGTTCATTTAATTTGAACGAACTAAATGAACTTCTTGAAGTTGAAGGATTGCAAAGCCAAATGGCTGAAGTTGCTGTTACCAATAATTCAAACGCGCTGACAATTGGTCACTTCGCCATGCAGCCAGGTGTCGAATTTGAATACTTCTATGATTCTGTAGAATATAAAGTCGTGACAAAAGGTAAAATTGTTATGCGAGATCAGCAAGGTAACAAATATGTTGCTGAAGTAGGTGATGTTATTCTTTTTTCACCTGATGTTACGGTTATCTTTGATGCGGAAAGTGATGGCGAAGCCATTTATACCGCTCACCGTAAAGCCGCTTCAGAGTTTGCCCCGCAAGCATAGTAATGGTTACCGCCAATATTCAGTACCTCGTTAGGTAAAGGCAAGCCTTGAAGAGATTGTGGCTACCTTTTAAGTCAGCATGTAAAGCTAAATACAAATAATATAGAAGCCACCTTTATTGATGACTTCTACTAAATAAAATAGAGAAAGTAAGTATGTTCAATAAGATTGTAAACAAATACAAAAACCTATTCAGCTCATCAAGCATTATTCGTATTCACCCTGATGTTGATAACGGTATTACACCTTCATCTAACAACTTTTCTGGCGGTGTGTTGAAATGTCATTGCCATAAAAATAAAGTGACAGTACGCATTACAGCTCAAACTGCACATAATCATGTTTGCGGGTGCTCAAAGTGCTGGAAGCCTGAGGGTGCAACCTTCTCTCAAGTCGCTGTTGTATCTAGAAACAATCTAACTGTTTCAAGCAATAACTCAAAGTTGCATGTAATAGATGAAAATGCGGCAATAAAGCGTTTTGCTTGTCAAAAATGTGGTGTACATATGTATGGCCGCATTGACAATAAAGAGCATCCCTTCTTTGGTTTAGACTTCGTTCATACCGAACTTTCAACTGAAAGTGGTTGGGCGGCTCCTGAGTTTGCTGCATTTGTCTCATCAATTATTGAAACAGGCACGGATCCTAAAGACATGGATATAATTAGAAAGCAGTTGAATGATTTAGGGTTAGAGCCATATGACTGTCTTTCTCCTGCTTTGATGGATGCGATAGCAACGCATATTTCAAATAGTAAATAGATTTTGTTAAATATTAGTTGACCACTACACTCATGTTGGTGGTTTAACTATATGGTTGTTTTATTTTTAAGTGGCTTAAGTTCATTGTTGCCCACCTAAAAAGTGACGGTGTCATATTTGAGCTTTATTGTGGTCGCATTATCAATGAATAATTTTTATTTTTGTAATAAGTGTAAAGGAGTTTTAAGTGAAGGTTATACCTGTTGTGGTTTTACTGATTGGTCTTGCTGGTTGTACATCTTCGTCGCATACCAATACCAATACTAATAACAATTTGTTTCATGGTATTAATCATGATGCCAGGAATGTAATTAGTAATAGTGAAGAAAGTACTAAGGTAAAACAATGTGCAAGTCAAAGTTGCTAATGAAAACCATATTAAGGTGGTGATGTGTTTTTAGTGAATTCAGGTGCTAAAAATAAGGTTAATTTAATCAAATAAATATAGCCGTACACGCTGTATTGTTGTGGTTTTTTCTGATCGATTGAAGGTTGGAGCCTGTCTCACAATAGATGGTGTCAGCCTTACTGTCACTCAGTTGATTTCTCCCGTTTTAGCGACGTTTAATGTTATGCGGCGAGCTTACTAACCACGGTGTTGGAAGTGTGTACTGCCAAATGTTGAGCGGGCTGTGCGTCAAGGTAGTGAGCTTGGTGGAAGACTCCGCTCTAAGCATGTGCATGCAGGCTAGATTTTCAGCACTGTTGTCATGATAGATCTGGTACACATCTCCGTTCATTGTTATATCAAGTACCCTGTGTAAGCGATTTTCTATCAGGCAATGTCCACGTACGGCCTCTGAAAAATGCTCTCCTCTTAACTCTCCTAAACTGATAAAAAACGGTAATCTTACGAAGTTTTTTACCTTTAACTTGTCGATAATCAACGGCTACTCCAATACTTTTTAGTCCTTGCCATTCAGGGTGCTCTTTGACTACAGCATCCGCTGGTAGCACATGGTAGCTTCGCGTCAGTGGCCAACAGCTCTGGTTGATACTCTCGAGAGCAGTTCTACAAGCGCATTTTGGCTGAGTTCGATAGAGGCTTTGGGTTACCTTCAATCGTCATCATGAGTTCGTTGACTGATTGCGTCCATCTGATGAAGCTTCGTCTGAATTGCTCTGGTTTTATACGTGAGTTAATTCTTGCTATGGTATCGTCAACTGGAGCGCTACCAAACAGGATGCCGTTGTCCTGAAACCAATCTAAATGGCCTTTGGCATACTCTTGTATTTCTTTCCAGCCATCTGCACCAGCGATAACAGCGCACATCGTCACGAATATAATGTCAAAAAATGAGTGTGAAACTTTAGCTACATGACGGGGTATTCGATCGCGAAGTGCTTGACGAATTCGTTAATATGCATGTGATACTCCTAAAAAGGAGTATGAAACCATTGCAATGTTTATAGGTCAAAGTTGATCTATATTTACTCACAAAACGTTCGTGATCTCACCCTGGGACTTCTTAGCCTTAACCTAAAGCATTTAATTGCTTTCATATCGACTCCAAGCGGTTACCTTGTCAAGATTTTGATAGTTGGCTCGACAGCTGTTTGTCGTGGTAAATATTATTGCACCCAAAATCTCCAGATATGCCTTAAACCTCATACATGAGAAAGCCAGTTGGGAGACCCAACTGGCTTCTTAGGACCTGCAACTTATTTTAGGAGTAGACTACTTGTAGTAAGGCCGTTCCCTACCACAACTTAAGTTGTGGGCGCAGCCAGCCTTGCATGCCATTGAGTCCCATCAGTAACAAACCCTTTATCGGGCCATGCAGGGCGAGCATATGCCTGCGATATAGGGAGGCATAGACAAACCGGGCCGGACAGCCTTTAATGGCGATTCCCCCGCCGATAAATGAAAACATATTGCCGACAGTATAGAACTTAGACATGTTCACAAATCCTCCCAGATCCTTATAAAGATACTCTTTGAGCTCGGCATCCGTATCTTTCAATAGGCGGATCAGGTTGTCACCGACCAGCAGTGCCATCTGACGGGCAGTCTGGCCTCGGGGTGGCGTGAAAGAGCCATCCGGCTGTGGGCAGGCGGCACAGTCACCGAAGGCAAAAATACGCTCGTCTGTGGTAGTTTGGCAATTGGCGTAAACCATTAGCTGGTTCATCCTGTTAACTTCGAGTCCCAGGGTGCCCAGAACGTCAGGGCCTTTTACTCCCGCCGCCCAAATCATCATATCTGATTTAATGAACAGCCCCTCTTTAGTGTACATTCCCTCTGGCGTTACTTGGGTTACACTAGTATTGGTCATGATGTTCACCCCTAGGGCGCGTAGCTGTTTATCGACGGCTCCGTACAGGCACTCCTTCTTCAGGCTTGGCATCACGCGATCGGCAGCTTCAATCAGGTTAACCCTCAGCAGATCTTCTGCGATCTCGTAGCCATAACCACTCAGAGTGTCGGCAACGTGGTGCATCTCGGCGGCCATTTCAGTGCCTGTTGCGCCAGCCCCAACGATGGTAATATCGAAATGGCCCTGTTCAGACTTCTTGGCATGCTGCAGGAATCTGTTGAGGATTTTCTGACGTATATTCATGGCCTGTTCGGTCAAGTCTAAAAAATCACAGTGTTCGCGGACACCGGGAATGCCGAAATCATTGGTGATCGCCCCTATGCCTATCACTAGATAGTCGTAATCAACATGGCGCTCGGGGAGAATTTCATTGCCATGCTGATCTTTCATGGCGGCTAGGGTGATATTTCGATTTTCACGGTCGACGCCAGTCAGGGCACCCTGCTCAAAGTTATAACCATTTTGAGCGGCTTGAACGCGATAATCGACGGCATTTAGCCCTTCATCCAGACTACCAGCCGCCAGTTCATGTAAGAGCGGTTTCCAGATGTGGTGGCTGCTGATATCTACTAGAGTAATATTGGCTTTGCCACGCTTACCCAGTTTTTTGCCGATTTTACCCAGCAACTCCATACCACCGGCGCCACCACCGATCACAACAATATTGGTCATTACAAACTCCAAATAAATAGTTAAATTGTCCCGGGCATTTAGCCCCACAGAACCTCTCAGGCTTGCGCCTATTTGTTTTCGTTTCGAATGTAAAAAGACCAAATCCTGAGCATTGCAGCTTTAATTAAGCGACTCTCGATTGTTCTTTTTTGGCAAGCAGGCTAATCAAGAATTAGATATCGGCATCAGACCAAGTAGCACTTGGGGTAAATCACATTCACTTCGATGGGAGTATTATATTCATATTCCGTCAAAGCATAATCCGTCTGCGTGGCAAATTACTTTTACTCAGGTGTAATAATGTAAATGGTGAAATGCCGGCCTGACAATATTGGCTTGGAAAAATGATCGTTAAGCATTTTCTCGCTTCTCGACGTAACCCAAATGCAATGGATTTACTCTTCAGATGAGCGGTTTATTATTGCCGTGTGGTAAGAGTGAATTACCGTTAAGGGGGATTGTTATTGCGGTCTGGGTAGATAAAATTGCTCGCTTAAATCTCTTTGAGCTCCGGGTTACTGCGATCTGAATAATCAGTAAGATTATAATCCTCTCTTATGAAGGAAGACTTCCTTGTCTAATTTATACCATACACGTTTGCACAAGCTCGATGATGTGAACAACTATAGCTTACTGACGAATATGCAACGTGGTATAGAAAAAGAGGGGCTGAGAGTCACGCCACTGGCCGAGCTTGCACAAACTTGCCACCCCAAAGCACTTGGCTCTGCGTTAACTCATGGCAGCATCACGACCGATTATTCCGAGGCATTGCTCGAGTTTATCACCCCGGTATTCAAGCAGGTGGATGATTGCATCGACTATCTGGAACTGCTGCATCGTTTTACGCAGAGTAATATTGGTGAGGAGTATCTGTGGCCGTCCAGCATGCCCTGTCGCCTAGAGGGGGAAAGCAGTATTCCCATCGCCCAATACGGGCATTCGAATTTGGGTCAGATGAAACATATCTACAGGCAGGGATTGGCACATCGCTATGGGCGGATTATGCAGTCGATAGCGGGAGTTCATTATAACTTCTCCATGCCGGAGGCGTTTTGGCCACTTGCCCAAACCCTTTGGGGTGATCAGGGTGAGTTGCAAGCATTTAGATCGGAGCGCTACTTTGGTCTGATACGCAACTTTCATCGTCACTCCTGGTTGTTAAGTTACCTGTTCGGCGCCTCTCCGGTGCTCGATACTAGTTTTGTAGCCGACAAACCCCATAATTTAAACCAGATTGGCGAGCATACCTTGGGCCTGCCTTTTGCCACCTCATTACGCATGAGCGATCTTGGCTATCAGAGTGAGGCACAGACTTCGATAAAGGTTAGCCTGAATAATTTAGACACTTATCTCGATGATCTGGATCAGGCTATCCATATGAGTTACCCGGCCTATGAGCAGATCGGTACCCAAATTAATGGGCAATATCGTCAACTAAACACGAATATTTTACAAATTGAAAACGAGTACTACAGCAATATTCGTCCAAAATGCGTGATGAACCCCGGAGAGAAGCCGAATCAAGTGTTAAAAGAGCGCGGCGTCGAATATATCGAAGTGCGCGTTTTGGACATCAACCCTTTCTTACCGCTGGGCATCGATGCACTGCAGATCCGTTTTCTGGATACATTTTTGCTCTTCTGCCTGCTGTCCGATAGCCCTGAGATCACAGCGACCGAAGATGAAGAAATAAAGGCTAACCTGCGTCGGGTGATAGAGGAGGGACGCAAGCCTTCATTGATCTTGAAAAACGCTGGGGAGCCGATCGCTTTTCAACAAATGGCTCAGCAATTACTGGATAAGCTTATACCTGTCGCAGAGCTACTGGACAGGGCCCATAAAGTCAGCTCCGTAAATGGAGAACTAGGTGAAACTCAGGGATATCGCGATGCCATTTCGGCTCAGCAAGAAAAGATATTGCAAAGTTCATTAACGCCATCAGCAAGAATTATACAGTCGATCACATCGGGGCAGGGCTTTACCGAGCAGATGTTGATACAGGCGAAGCAGCATAAGCAGCATCTTAGCCAGCAGGCGTTATCCGAATCGGAGAATATCCTCTTTCAAAATCTGGCCCGGGAGTCATTGCAAAAGCAGCATGCGTTAGAGCTAAATGAGGAAAGTTCGTTTGAACACTTTCTCAAGGCTTACCTTGTGGCGTAAGCCCTAAATGAATCCGATGACACGTACTATTTACCTGAGATAAAAACACACATTATGACTATTCGCCTCGGCATAGTGATGGATCCAATCGAATCCATCGACTACAACAAAGACAGTTCACTGGCCATGCTATGGGCTGCTCAAGATAGAGGTTGGCAACTCTTTTATATGGAGCAAGCCGATCTCTATTCTCTCAATGGACAGGCCATGGGAGCGATGCGGCCAATGTCAGTACGACGCAACCCAGATGATTTTTATGCCCTGGGAGAGGAAAGCCTGCAACCATTGGGCTCACTGGATGTCATTCTGATGCGCAAAGACCCGCCCTTTGATAGCGAGTTTATCTACAGCACTTACCTGCTGGAACAGGCTGAAGTGGAGGGGGCTTTGGTCGTTAACAAGCCCCAGAGCCTGCGTGATTGCAATGAAAAGCTATTTGCCAGCCAGTTTCCACAGTGTTGTCCGCCGGTACTAGTTACTCGCCGGGCAGATCTATTGCGAGCCTTTCACCGTGAACACTGTGATGTCATCTTTAAGCCCCTGGATGGTATGGGTGGGTCCTCTATCTTCAGAATTAAGGCAAATGATCCGAATATCGGCGTAATTATCGAAACTATGACGCTTCATGGTCATCGACAGATAATGGCGCAGAAGTTTATTCCTGAGATCACCGAGGGTGACAAGCGCATCCTGATGATCGATGGCGAAGCAGTCCCTTATGGCTTATCTCGCATACCCGCACAAGGCGAAACACGGGGAAACCTGGCGGCAGGTGGACGGGGAGAGGGGCGGAAATTGACCGAAAAAGAGCACTGGATCTGTCAGCAGGTGGCGCCCGTGCTCAAGGAAAAAGGACTGATGTTTGTCGGTCTGGATGTGATTGGCGGTTACCTGACCGAAATTAATGTCACCAGCCCAACCTGTATTCGGGAATTAGATAGTCAGTTCAACCTGGATATAGCAGCTGAACTGATGGGTGTCATCGAGCGTAAGCTTAATAGTCAATAACTGTCTATGAATGAAGCTTGATAATGAGTTAAGCCTCAGAGTTCACGCTTTATAAGTAAGGCTGATATGCCCTCTAGTTCGCTTGTACTTCATAAATTTATGGCTGTGCTATCTGACTTAAATACTATAATAAAGTGCACTGGCACTTCTATGTCTAAAAGATCATGGCTCCAGCACGTTATGTCCGGTTATCCGGCGATATTGTATTGTTGCAACCCTACTGTCGTTAACTATTGCAGATAGTCATTGCGACCGCACTGATGGCCATCTCAAGAAAAATTATCGTCTTAGATTTTAAAGAGGTGGGACCGGAATATGTATGGGCGTCGGCTGCTGTGATTATCGCGTTGGGTGTTACCTATTGGCCGGTATCGGCTAAGCGGTCTCATTCATCCGTTGAGTGATTGACTTCAAGCGACTCTAAGCTTGATTAGTTGGTAATGAGTAGAAGAATCTGATGACTGGTGGTTGGTCGAGAGAATGGAGTTTGGATGACGGTGCAAGATCAAATCGATAGATATATTTACATCACGAATAAGTTTTAAAGAGTAGGAGGCTGAATGGCTGGTGGTTGGTCTAAAGACGGCGCGGTACAAGATCAAATAGACAATAGTGTTGAGGATGGCGTCGCCCAAGCCAGGAGTCGATTGCCAGTCGGTCAAAGTCTACTTTTTTGTGTGGAATGTGAATGCCCAATTCCTGAGGCTCGTAGAAAAGCCGTTGCAGGTGTTCGACTCTGTGTTGGCTGCCAGAGTGAGTCGGATAAGAGACAAAAAGAGGTAAGCAAGGTTAATCGCCGTGCCAGTAAAGATAGTCAGTTGAGGTAAGTTCTGAATTTCAGAGTCATTGAACATGAGGTTTAGTGCTTACAAGTTAATGTTTGGTTTGGCTTGTTTGTTGTCGCAAACCAGCTGCTTAGGTCTGCCATGCCATTACTTATTGTAGGGGCGGCAACAATAAATTATTACCATATGGTAAAAGTAATTTGCGTAAAGGTGGGATTATCAATCTCCGGGCGTTAGCTATAATAGTTGCATATTAACCGTGGCTCTTATTCAGGTAAGACCGCTATTCAAATATTATCAATTAAGGATATTAAGATGACAGCACAAACAATCAAATCGAAAGCCGCAGTCGCCTGGGCTGTAGGCGAGCCACTATCTATGGAAATCGTAGATGTCATGCCACCACAGAAAGGTGAAGTACGCGTCAAGATGATCGCAACAGGCGTTTGTCATACCGATGCCTTTACTCTTTCTGGCGATGATCCAGAAGGTATCTTCCCTTGTATCCTTGGCCATGAAGGCGGCGGTATCGTTGAATCTATCGGTGAAGGTGTGACTAGCGTTCAAGTGGGTGACCATGTGATCCCGCTTTACACGCCCGAGTGTGGCGAATGTAAATTCTGTAAGTCTGGCAAGACTAACCTTTGTCAGAAGATCCGTGAAACCCAAGGTAAAGGTCTGATGCCAGACGGTACTAGCCGTTTTTCGAAAGATGGCAAACAGATCTTCCACTACATGGGTTGCTCAACCTTCTCTGAGTACACAGTTCTACCTGAAATCTCTCTGGCTAAAGTCCGTAAAGATGCACCACTTGAAGAAGTGTGCTTGCTGGGTTGTGGTGTGACTACAGGTATGGGCGCAGTAATGAATACGGCTAAAGTAGAAGAAGGCGCCACGGTTGCTATCTTCGGTATGGGCGGTATCGGGCTATCGGCAGTTATCGGTGCAACGATGGCAAAAGCAAGTCGTATTATTGCGATTGATATTAACGAAGCTAAATTCGATTTAGCAACTAAGCTTGGTGCAACCGATTGCATCAACCCAAAGAACTACGACAAGCCGATTCAAGACGTGATTGTCGAGTTAACTGATGGCGGCGTCGATTACTCATTTGAGTGTATTGGTAATGTCCACTTAATGCGCAGCGCACTTGAGTGTTGCCATAAAGGTTGGGGCGAGTCTGTCGTCATAGGTGTGGCTGGAGCAGGTCAAGAGATCTCGACTCGTCCATTCCAGTTAGTGACTGGTCGTGTTTGGAAAGGCAGTGCGTTCGGTGGTGTTAAAGGCCGTACTGAACTTCCTGAGTATGTTAACCGTTATATGGCAGGCGAGTTCAAGCTAGATGACTTTATCACTCACACTATGGGCCTTGAGCAAGTGAACGAAGCATTTGACCTAATGCACGAAGGTAAGAGTATCCGTACTGTTATTCACTTCGATAAGTAAATCGTCGTTCAAAATAACAAGCGCTCTAGGGCGCTTGTTATTTTTAGAGGAGCTCCGGCTCCCTATTAAAAAATTTTATAGGAGTCGGTATTAAATGACCGTTGAGAGTATTAGTGTCAATAAGAGCTTTGGTGGTTGGCATAAGCAGTATAGTCATCACTCCCAAACGCTAAATTGCGGCATGCGATTTGCTATCTATCTGCCGCCACAAGCATCAAATGGTAAGAAGGTCCCGGTGCTGTACTGGCTTTCAGGTTTGACCTGCACCGATGAAAACTTTATGCAGAAAGCGGGCGCACAAGCACTGGCAGCCGAACTTGGTATTGCTATCGTTGCACTGGATACCAGCCCCAGAGGCGAGAATGTCGCCGATGATGAAGGCTACGATCTTGGTAAAGGGGCGGGCTTTTATGTCAATGCGACGCAGGCACCGTGGAATCGCCATTACCGTATGTACGATTACGTCGTCGATGAACTGCCAAAACTGATTGAATCTATGTTCCCTGTCAGTGATAAACGTTCTATTGCGGGCCACTCAATGGGCGGGCATGGTGCGTTAGTTATCGCGCTGCGTAACGCTGATGCATACCAGTCAGTATCGGCCTTTAGCCCGATCAGTAACCCGATTAATTGTCCTTGGGGCAAGAAGGCGTTGACTGCCTATTTAGGCCGAGATTCGGCGACATGGATGGAATATGATGCCAGCGTCTTGATGCGCCAGGCGACCCAATTTGTACCGGCTCTGGTAGACCAAGGTGACGCCGATAACTTTCTTGTTGAGCAGTTGAAGCCCGAAGTGCTCGAAGCTGCAGCTAAGGTTAAGGGTTACCCTTTAGAGCTTAATTATCGTGAAGGTTATGATCATAGCTACTATTTTATCTCAAGCTTTATCGAAAACCATCTGCGTTTTCATGCCGAGCATCTGGGCAAGTAATTAAACTTAAACCAGTAACTTATTTTAACTAATAAGATCTGACTGAAGAAGGTGTGGTCATTTGTGGCGACACCTTTTTTATTTTGGGCTACCTATCTTTATTACGAATGGGTAAAAGTGATTTGTTATTTGACCCGATTATCATCTGAGTCAATATCAATATAATAGCCGCAACAAATCATTACTTCGTTCAAAGCAGCGGACTTATTCTGCCGAACATTTTAAATTTAAGGCTTATATTATGAGTTGGATCTTTCTATTACTGGGTGTCATGGCTGAAGCCTTATCTCATGTGGCGCTTAAGGCGACCGATGGTTTCACGCGACCACTCCCTGCTGTCATGGTGATTTTGGGGCATTTGACGGCTTTTATTTTCTTAGGCCAGGCGATGAAGGGAATGCCTGTTGGTGTCGTACATGCGCTCTGGGCTGGAATGGCTATTGTTACAGTGACACTTCTGTCAGCACTCTTCTATCGTCAGCATCTGGACATGACAGCTTGGATTGGCATGCTGTTGGTTGCCCTTGGTGTGGTAATGATCAACCTATCTCAGGGGCATAGCCACTAATCCATGTTTTATTTTTCTCCTTGCTCTAATTACAATATCTGCCATGTATTTACTTCTTCGTTAGTCAGTTAAAAGTTTGAGATGAGTAAAGATATACAAACTTCAATTGTAAATGACATGGTAATCGGCTATCAACTCACTCTTTTATTTGGTTTTTATAATAAAGTGGACACTTCATAAAGTTATGTAAATAGCATCACTCTTCCATTTTATATTCAAGCTCTTCTATTAATGCTAATTTTCCTGTTCAGGCAATTTTTTTATCAGGCGAGCTTTGCTGATGCATCATTTTTACAGAAAATAATTTATAGGTACATCGAGTTCATCGGCTAAGCGCGGCGTTGTTCATCAAATCACGGCCCTAGACGCAGCTACCCCAAGGGTTGTACCGAATTAGGCAGCTTGTTTCCTAATTGGCATACCTAGACCTATGACTTTGTTCATTGCTTTTACGCCAGCCAAAGCTTCGCCTACCTGAGCGTTGTAATCACGAAGGCTAAGTTTAGGACTAATCAGCTGCTTATATCGATACATCGCAGTCTCAGAGAGTGACCTTACGTGGTAATCATTATCCTGTTTCCATTGTGCTAATTGATTAGCTTTGAGCGCTTTAACTGCTTCATTTCTCGGGTGCCCCTCCTCCCAATACCCTGCATTACTTCTAGGTGGAATAGTGGGCTTACAACCCTTGCGTTTGAGTAGCTTATGGCATGCATTAGTGTCATAGGCACCATCAGCTGACACTTGAGTAATACCTCTCCTCAACGGGTTGAGCAATGTGGGTAGGACTTCATTGTCAGCGACATTGACTAAGGAGACTTCAGCCGAAACAACTTCATGAGTACAACTATCGACTGCCAGGTGTAGCTTGCGCCAAGTACGACCCTTCTCTTTGCCATGCTTACGGGTTTTCCACTCACCTTCACCGTAAACTTTCAGACCGGTTGAATCGATGACAACATGCGCCACAGTGCCACAGTGCCACGACTTGGCGCTCGATACTTAACCTCAACAGTCTTAGCTCGTTTACTGATACAGCTGTAGCTTGGCGAGCACAATGGCACATCCATAAGCTGGAATACCGAATTGGTGAAGCCTTCAAGTGACTGTAATGATGATAGCCGGATCGAAGCCAAAAAAATGGGATTTTAATACAGTCAGGTTTGTCTCTGGTCGAAAGGTACTTTGGCCAATGACTAAATGTGAGCTTGAGAGCCTTGAGCTAAAAATCGATTGATAAAAATAGGGGCAGAGCCTGACGAATCCCCACAAAATATTATGAGCAAACAATAAGATAAATAAAATATTCGGGGTCAGGTCTTGTATTTTGCCTATCCATTAGCGCATGTATGGCAAACGTAATTAGCTGAAGACTACTCAGTCTTGTGAGTTAACACAATGGGGCAGAATCGATTTAGGGCAAGTTGTAAGAACTAAACTAGTCACATCGTAGAAACGCAACTGATAGATTACATTTAGACTAATGCACTTTATTCCAATGCCTTTTTACGGTGGCAATTCCCAAACCTAATGCTTCTGCTGCTTTAGATTGAGATAACCCCTCAGTTTTCTTTGCTTGAACTGAAAGAGTTGTGGCGTGGGCTTGAGGCCTACCCAGCTTCTTGCCTTGAGCTTTAGCTCGCTCGAGCCCTTCTTTTGTTCGCTCTCTGATCCGGTTTCGCTCGAACTCCGCAAAGGCTGAAAACATCTGCAGCATCAGCTTGCCCTCAGCGCTTGAAAGGTCTGCTACGGGGAGATCAAGGCAGGCAACCTTGATGCCTTTATCTGTAAGCATTTTAATTGTGTTTTGAACGTCTATGTTATCTCGGCCTAAACGGTCTAGCTTTAAGACAACCAACATATCGCCACTTTCCATCTGGTGATTGATTAGCATCTTGAACTTTTCGCGCTTCATAGCTTCAACAGATCCAGAAATCGTTTCACTGATAGTACGAGCATCATTTACTTGATACCCTTTCTGGCGAATAGCAATAATTTGATTCTCGGTTGTTTGCTCTGTTGTAGAAACACGACAATAAGAAAAGATACGCATTGGTCACTCTCTGTTATAGGTGGTATCAAATATGGGGGTATCATATTATTTAAGTATCATAAAAGATACACCCTATTTTTTTGATACCACATTTTGATATGGAAAACTGGTATCAATATACGAATGTTTATTGATACCAGCAAAAGGGTTGGTAAAATCTAACCCTCCTGCATGACATTGTATTACTTATTGAGATGTAGATAACCTTCGCTACGTGCACAGGGCAATTATTGGGGGGAGCTGGCTCACTATAAGATTCGCGTGAGCAGTGGTGAAATGACACATTACTCCCATTACTTACATAAGCAAATGTATGTCAAACTGTCATGAACAAGGTATGAATGAGCTTTTACTCTAAATGATAAAGGGGCAAAAGTGTGTTTCAAACTTTGTTGGCACACTTATCTAAGATAGCCATGTTGATAAAGCATAAGTTTCGATCTTTATTGTCACAATCACCACTCGACGACTACGAACCAATCTGGCATGCGAGACTGAGAAGTTTTAGACATTAATGTTATGCCACACTTAATTGTTGAGAATTAATGAGCCCCATATTAAAAAATTCTCAACTTATTGCTTCATATCGATGAGAATTACACAAATCAGGCTACAGGCTTTGTTCAGAAAGGTTTTTCATAACATTTTAGGGTGTAAAACGTGTAACGGTGAATAATGACGGCTGCGTGGTTGCACGGTCGCGTGAAGCTAAGTTACTCGGTATTAAAATGGGCGTACCCGTCTTTCAGATCAAATCTGAAATGCAGCGCCATGGCATTTTGGCATTTTCGTCTAACTATGCGCTGTATGCGGATTTAAGCGGTCGAGTGATGCGCACTTTGGAGGAGATGGCACCACGAGTAGAGGTTTACTCCATTGACGAAGCGTTTTTGGACTTAACCGGTATTGAGTCTGCCATATCCCTTGTCGAGTTCGGACAACAAGTGCGAGAGCGGATAGGTCACTGGATTGGGATCACCGTCTGTGTAGGGATTGCACCGACTAAAACACTCGCCAAACTGGCAAACCATGCCGCCAAAAAGTATCCAGCCACTCAGGGCGTTGTAGACCTGACCAATCCAGATCGGCAACGTCGATTGCTCGCATTAGTTCCGGTTGATGATGTTTGGGGCGTTGGTAGACGGCTCTCTAAGCGTTTAAATGCGTTGGGTATCACCACAGCCTTAGACCTAGCCAATGCCTCTCCTAGAGCCATCAGAGACCAGTTTTCGGTGGTTTTAGAAAGAACCGTCAGAGAGCTCAATGGTGAGTCGTGCATTGAACTTGAAGAGATCCCGCCAACTAAGAAGCAAATCGTCTGTAGCCGTTCATTTGGCGCAAAAGTAACGCAATTTGAATTGTTACGTGAGGCCGTATGTGAATACGCAACCCGCGCCACTGAGAAGCTACGCAAAGAACAGCAGCAAGCCAAAGTGATGACCGTGTTTGTACGTACCAGCCCCTTTAAGGACAACGAGCCGCAGTACAGCAACTCTGCATCGGGTGAATTGCTAATCCCCAGTTGCGACACGCGGGATTTTATCGAGCTGGCCAATCACTTACTCAAGCGAATTTGGAAGGATGGTTTTCGTTATGCTAAAGCGGGCGTCATGCTATCTGACTTTTACGATCCCGGCATGTTTCAACCAGGACTATTCGATGACGTATCGACCCGCTCCAATAGCCAACAGTTAATGTCTGTATTGGACACCATTAACCAAAGCGGTGCCGGAAAGGTTTTCTTTGCTGGACAAGGTACGAAGAAAGATTGGTCGATGAAGCGAGAGTATTTGTCTCCCGCTTATACAACACGCTGGGACCAATTACCGCGAGTTAAGTAGCGCAGTTAACTCAGTAGGCATTCACTCTGCGACGCAGCATGTTGAGTTTATCAACCTGGCGTCGAATATCACTGAAAAATTCCTCTTTCTCCATAGCCAGCGCTAACTCCCACTCTTTGGCTAGACCTTGGCAGTCCAAAAATGAGTATCTCAGCTTCGTCTTTGAAATACGCAGTCCCTTGCTAAAGACCACGCGCTTGCCTCGTTGACCGTGAAAGCTGTTGATGTACCACTCTATGCCAAAGCCATACTTAAAGTCTCTGATACGGACACCAAGCAGGCCCCAGTCTTTAAAGGGCGCATTCTCGCGAACCTTGTAATGGGTAACCCAAAAGTCATCAACTTCAGCTCGTGCCAGTGCTTTTAGCCTGTTCGTTTCTTGCTGAAGTAAATCCGACACCTCTGCTTTCCATTGTTCATTGACGATTTCTACCAAACCAATTTCCCCACCCAATTAACCCCAAAAGCCAAAACCACTATCCGTTTGGCTTTTGGATCGAAACGCCAAACGTAAAACTGCCGTCACAATCACTGTTTGGCGTCTCGATATAAATCAACTCGCGCAATCCCATACCTGACAAGGGATATAGCCCAATTTCACTTAAAAACGCCTAAAAAGACGTATCGTCATGAAGATACAAACCGTTTGGCGAGTTCAGGCCAGAATGCAAACGACGTTTGGCGTCTCGATTTTTTTGGCTCAGTCATCCGCCGCCAAACAGAGCCTATTCTCATACTTTTGCGAAAATGCAATAGGCAGATAGATGAAAGGATTTGTCACCTTTCTGCCCACCGCCAGTGCACCGAATCCTGATAATGACATTTGAGTGAACCGCCAGAGCACTTGGAAATGCCCAAGCGTGGCCAGTGCGGTTGATTGAAAACCGTTAGAGCACTTTGAGTGCACAGGAGATAAGTATGTTTGTACTAGGCGTAGATATCGGTTACTCAAACCTGAAGCTGGCAATTGGCCAATCAGGCAGTGAACCGAAAACCATTATTCTACCTGCGGGTGCCGGTCCTGCGGATCGTATGCCAGAGCGTATCGGTGGAGGCGATGATGACACTTGTTTGTATGTGTCAGTCGATAATGAGCGTTGGGCCGCTGGTGTGCCTGCTGGACGCCTTCAAGGCTGGGAACGAGAGCTCCACCCGGAATATCCGACCACAAAAACCTATAAGGCGCTTTTTCATGCTGCCTTGTTAATGGCTGAAACAGAATCCATCGATTTGGTTGTCACTGGATTACCGGTTTCCCAGTTTCATGAACCACAACGTAAGTCTGACCTTGTGCAGCGTTTAAAAGGTGTCCATCAAGTGACGCCTAAGCGCAGCATCACTGTTCATGACGTCAAAGTGCTGCCGCAGCCTGCCGGTGCCTATATGGATCTGGTTCAAACAGGTGGTGATTTGGGCTTGATTGAAGAAGGTCGCGTCGTCGTCATAGACCCAGGCTTTTTTTCTGTTGACTGGGTTGCCCTTGAGGCCGGAGAAATTCGCTACAGCTCATCAGGAACCAGTCTTCAGGCAATGTCCGTGCTACTGGAAACGATTGATAAGCTGATTTCAGAAGATCATGGTGCCAAAGTCGGAATGGATCGACTTGAAAAATCCATGAGAACCGGCGACTTGCAGGTGCTGCTATTTGGAGAAAAAGTCGATATTTCACCTTATCTGAATGCTGCCATGAAAAAGGTAGCGCCTGTTGCTCTTACAGCCATGCGCCAATCCATGCGTGACGAAAGCATCAATGCGGACTTGGTATTGATCGCCGGAGGTGGAGCCATGGCTTATAAGGAAGCGGCCAAGGAGATTTTTTCACGAAGCAAGATCATCGTGCCGGAACAGTCTGTTTTGGCGAACGTCCGAGGCTTCTGGTTTTATGGGGCCTGATCATGAGAGTTGTCGTCAACATTCCCCCAGGGAGCCACCCTGAACTGCTCAAAGAATTAGAAAAGACGCCGCCACGGGAACGCGCTGAGCGTCTGCGGATGCTGGCCACCTTTGGGTTAATTCACATGAGCCAACCCAATCTATCCACGACATCTGTACCGGTGGATGGTCTTGCACCAGATGGTGAAGTTACTTCTGAGAGTACAGCGCCAGAACCCAAAGCAGAATCACGTAAACAATCATTAAAATCAAAACTAGGGCTGGGCTTATAACATGGCGTTATCAGTTAGCTGGCTCGATGCCAGGTTAAATAAAGAAGCAAAAGAAACCGTAGTAAAAGCCGACCGAGATGGGCTAAGTGCTCGGGTATCGCCCAAGGGCAAAATTGTTTTTCAGTTTCGTTATCGTTTCGATGGCAAGCAACAGCGGGTAGACATAGGTACTTACCCACTTATGAAGCTTGCTGAAGCCAGGAATGAGCTGGATAGGTTAAGGGCAGTACTTGATCAAGGCCGAAACCCCAAGCTCTACCTACAGCAAGAACGGGCCAAGTATTCCGCTAACCAAAGCTTCGAATCGATTTTTCGAGATTGGATAGACTCTGCCGGTAAGCAAGGGTTAAAGGAGAAAACGTGGCACTACCAAAAACGCAGCAGTGAAATATATTTGTTGCCCCGACTTGGCAAGTACCCATTAACTGACATCAATGAATTGTCCTTGCGAAACTGTCTTCGTGAGGTTTCGGAATCGTCCCCTTCAAACACAGAACGTCTGGTGTCTGTGCTGCACAAGTTTTATGACTGGCTGATTGATGAACAAATTTTGGAAATTAACGCTGCCGCTGGGATCACAGCAAAAAAGGTTGGCGGTAAGAAAGGCAAACGAACTCGGGTGCTAAATGACAACGAGATCAGGATACTTTGGCGCTATTTGCACGAGTCAAAAATTACTGAGAAGAACCGCATCTACATAAAATTGCTTCTGCTATTGGGCGGTCGTAAGGGAGAACTCATTCAAGCTGAAAAGCATCACTTTGACTTGCAATCTGCAATGTGGACAGTGCCCATAGAGATCCGCAAACAAGGTGAGAAAATTGGAGCGCCGATCATGCGGCCATTGATTAAGCCAGCTATTGAGCTGATTGAACTGGCGATGCAGATGAGCAAATCAACCTACTTGTTTCCCGCGAGCGGACAAGAAGAGCTTGCCACAAATGGCTTTGATACCACTATTCCTAATAATGTGAAAATCTGGGCTCGCAGATCGCTTGGTGTTGAGATGGAACATTGGTCTATGCATGATCTTCGCAGAACGATGCGAACGCGAATGTCTGCCATCACCACGCAAGAAGTTGCCGAGTTGATGATTGGCCACAGCAAAAAAGGGTTGGATGCTATCTACAACCAATATCAGTACCTGGATGAAATGCGTCATGCTTACGACGTTTGGTATCAACAGCTAGAGACCATCATCGAGCCGACAGGCTTTCCATTCAACTGGCGTTTCGGACAATAAAATAAAAGAAAGAGGCTCAGTCCTCTTTCTTCTCATACTCCTCCAAATCTTCAATGTGCCACAGCTTGTTTCGTGTATTTCGGTTGATACGAGGTTGCGGCAAGCTGCCATCTTTTATTCTTCGCCAGAGCGTCGTATAGCTAATGTGGTAACGAGCCATCACTTCGTAAGATGTTAGAAAAGGGGTTATCTGGTGCGCTACGGCTGTCATCTGCATTCTCCTGAAAATCAATGTAAAGCTATCATCGCCTGATTCATCACTTGTTGATGGTCAGAAAGATGCATGATTTGTTCAGAAGATCAGCCTTATCATGACACCGGTATCATTGTGCAGTTTACCAAATTTCCAGTTTACGGCGAAAAGCGCCGTAAAATCGCATTAAGTTAAACCATCTTTATCGGTATGCACGCTCTAGCTACTAGGAATTCAGCGTAGCGGTATACTTCGTAAGTGCATTTCGATGGCTTCAATCACTGACCTAGTGAGGGGTAAATGCGCTTTTTCTTTTGCCCATACCTCATGGAAGCCAGCTACAGTTTGCTTTGCAGTATCTAACACCAATTTTTCAGGCAACATGGCTTTAGCCGCTAAGTGTGATAGCTCATCCAGCGTGAAATCGCTGAATTTCTTGCTACGGCTCACCTTCAGCGATGCACTATCATCGGGGATATAAGGAATGGTTGAAACAAAGTCATAAACAGGTGCAATAGACGCAGTGCGCTTATCTTTGTAAATCACAGACCAATTCTTCAAATGCATATCAGCATTACCAATTAGAGTATTGAACACCAATCGGCGAGTAAATTCAGCAATGTCTTCGTCTTTACCTTCAATGCCGATAACCTGAGCAATATTGCGCATACTGGCTTTTTTGTACTTATCTTGAGGATAAACGCCAAACACTTGCGCAAAGTCCTCAATGTGAACATCTTGACCATCTGCACGGTCAAAACGCTTGATCACAAACGCACTGTCACCATATTTGCCAATGCCTGCTGGAATATTAGCAATCCGATTAATGGGAAGTAGCTGAGTCTCTGGTACATCCATCCCCAGCAATCGAGCCAGTTCCATCATCGAATATTCATTTTCTGGCACAGCGTCAAATCGAGATGACGGCAACTTCACAATCCAAGAGCCACCTTTACCAGTTGCTGGAATGGTCAAGCCGCCGTTAGCCTGTTGCACAGCTGAAAACTTCAACTGCACACCCGCCAATGAGAAGCGCATCGGCGCTTCAATTTTCGTTTCATCGTCAATGCCTTGATGCACATTAGGCGGCAGCGCTTCACCATCCGCCGGTTCAACCGTGATCGCGCCAGCTAAATCCTGCCCTAGCACCCACAATAGAAAAAATTCCCGCGCGGGGTTCACACCGGCACGCTCTGCCAGGTAATTTCGCATGGTTTCTTCTGGCAAAAGGTTAGAGAAAAACGGGGTTAACTTAGTTTGGGTCGGTTTGAAGCTAGTCAGCAGGCCACCTAGCGAATCTTTAAAGCCAAGTCCTAACACAGGACGCGATTCGTCATGAATGTACGAATCCATAAAGGCAAAAAGCGTTCTGTCATTGCCCACGTTGGTGATAGTGGCAATGGGTTCACCGTACAGCAACACGTTGAGCGTAGAGACATGGTTAGTCATCGTCGTCTTCCTCTAACTGATACGCGGGCGACATTGACTCACCCTCATCGCTAATGCCGTTAATACCTTGGCCACTTCGAATGATCGACTTGATGGCAGGTACAGACTTTTTAGGCACAACCAATAGCTCTAGGTCTAGTACACGGGCAAGTGCAATCAAACTGGATATTCTTAAATCAACACTGCCAGACTCGATTTTCGAAATATGGCTTTGAGGCACACCCGAACGAGCACTTAACTCTCTCTGGCTAAACCCCTTTCGTACCCGAGCTTCTCGAAGACTTTCTAGTATCTGCTCTGTTACATAGCTCATTTCGATACGCCTTAATGCATCAATTAAGAATAATTATATACAAAAACATATCACAGTAACTCAAAGAACACAAATTTGATTAGCCATTACATATCAAAAGCCATGACCAGATACATAATTACATATAAGTAGAAGGAGATTTTTGTCATCGACAAAAGAGCGATACTCTCGCTGATAATCGCCAACTGACGCATCAAACTCCCTAAGTACTTTTGTAGCTCAGCCCTTATACAGCAAGGGCTACAGAAGAACTCGCGTCAAATCGCCAGAAGATAAGTGCAACAAAGAGGAAGTTTGTACACAGTTACAGGAAATTTTGTACACACAAGTCGAAAAACAAGTGCAAAATGATGGTGTAAACAGCAACTAAATTTGAAGGTAAGTCTGATATCTCAATTAGAAATAACCGTATTGGTTCGCTTCAAGCATCTTCAAAAACAAATACTAAAGCAAAAATCACACCAACAATAAACTCCCTCATTAAATTTTGTAATTTGGTACAGAAGAAAACATTTACCAAAAAAAGAGACTCTTTTTAACGGTAGTACTTTTTACGCCAAACCCAGTAACCACAAGGCCTACAGCCAGGTTTGTGTCATGGAATTTTCGCAAAAGGCCTCTAAAACGGAATTTGTACTCAAGTTTGTACACACTTTCCGAGGTTACGCTTGAACATCATTGAAAAGCAAAGAAACGAGAAAAAGACAAAAAGCCTTTAAATTCAGTACGTAGAGATGTGATTGTGGTGTGCAATGAAAGGTGATTTTAAGCGTTGAAAGGCTGGACGGCATCAGGGTGAGAAATGATGGCGAAGGTGCGGCGCTTGTCCACTTCGACTTTAATACCTGACATGTTCTTCCGTACACTTATGACGCTTGAAAAAGGCGCAAATTATAGCGCCTCACTCAGGCCTTGGCTAGGCAAGGCCTTTGATTGTCAGATAAAGGTAGATCAGTTAGCCGTCTGTTGCACAGGTTCCGGCGTTTGCTCCAGCAATGCCAGTTCCATTCGGGCATATCTGTGCTCGACAAAATCATAGATATTGGTGGCCAATGCCAGGCGCAGATAATCAGCAGCCTTATCTTTATCGCCTTGTTCGGCCGCCACCTTAGCCAGATAAAAGTAGGTTTCACACAAGCGCTCTGCATACTCTTTGGGGTGAGTCAGGCCGCTCTTGGCCATGGCAAACACCCGAGATTCATCAACCGCTCCCAGGTAATAGTCGACCAACACTGTCGCCCAGGCATTGTCATCCAAACGGGTACGATTAAACTGCAACCTTGCCAGCGCTTCCTGGGGGGAGAGCTCATATTCGATCAGATATAACCACAGCGCCCGGTAACCATCACTTTCATCCTTGAGATAAAAGCTTTCCATGTCTTTGGCAGCCAGCTGTTTGCGCTCGCCATAGTAAAGTGCAATACCACGATTGAGGAAGGCATAATCATATTCAGGAGACAACTCAAGAACCGCATCAAAGGCCTCATAAGCGCTCTCAAACTCCCCCTCCTGAGTGTAATAAATACCGAGGAAGTTATAGGCATCAGCTAAGTTGGGTTGCAGTTTCAACGCCTGATGAAAATCGATGCGAGCCAAGATCCTCAAGCCCACGCTGTCGTATATAACGCCGCGGTCATAATGAAAACGAGCCCGTTGCTCGGTAGTGAGTTCAGCCCTGGCCAGGATTTCATTGAGTTTTGCCAGAGTGACTTCCAACTTATAGTCCGGCAAAACAGGGGCAACCAACAATTCACTGTTGGCTTCAGACGCCGGCAGGGAAGCGCATCCCGAAGTCAGCAAACTGGCTCCGGCCAGTACAGAAAACACAGCGGCGCGCAGATTAAAACTCATTCAATCCATCCTTTGTCATATCCCAATGCAGGCTCAATCATAGCAATACAGCCGTACCTACGCTATCCGCCTGCGGTGGCAAATCCAAGATAATTTAAGTTTTAACCATAAAAAAGGAGACCCTAAGGTCTCCTTTTCTCATGCAATGAAAGCTTACTCGGCAGCTTCTGGAGCGGCTTGTTGTGCTTCCTTGATAGACAGACGTACACGGCCCTGACGATCCACTTCCATTACCTTAACGGCAACTTCCTGATTCAGTTGCAGGTAGTCGGATACGTTGGCCACACGCTCTTCAGCGATTTGAGAGATGTGTACCAGACCATCTTTACCGGGCAGTATGTTAACGAAGGCACCGAAGTCAACGATGCGGATAACTTTACCCTTGTAGATGCGACCCACTTCCACTTCAGAGGTGATCTCTTCAATGCGGCGGATAGCTTCCTTGGTGGCGTCGGCATTGCTTGAAGCAATCTTTACAGTGCCATCGTCTTCCAGCTCAATGGTAGTACCAGTCTCTTCGGTCAGCGCGCGGATAGTTGCACCGCCCTTACCTATCACTTCACGGATCTTCTCAGGGTTGATCTTGATGGTAGTGATACGTGGAGCGTGGTCAGAGATATCGTCACGGGCAGAGCCAATGGCCTGGTCCATCACATTAAGGATATGCACACGAGCACCATAGGCTTGCTGCAGTGCAATTTCCATGATCTCTTTGGTGATACCTTCAATCTTGATATCCATCTGCAGTGCGGTTACACCATCACGGGTACCAGCCACTTTAAAGTCCATATCACCCAGATGATCTTCATCACCCAGAATGTCAGACAATACGACGAAATCATCACTTTCTTTCACCAAACCCATGGCGATACCGGCAACTGAAGTCTTGATAGGTACACCGGCATCCATCAGCGCCAGAGAAGTACCACACACAGACGCCATAGAGCTGGAGCCGTTGGATTCAGTAATTTCAGATACTACGCGCACGCTGTATGGGAATTCTTCAGCAGAAGGCATTACGGCGTTGATACCACGCCATGCCAGCTTACCGTGACCGATTTCACGACGCTTGGGTGAACCCACCATGCCGGTTTCACCAACAGAGTATGGAGGGAAATTATAGTGCAACATGAAGCGGTTGGTACGCTCGCCCATGATGGAGTCAATCTTCTGTGCATCACGCTCGGTACCCAGAGTACAGGTCACCAGAGCCTGAGTTTCACCACGGGTGAACAGGGCGCTACCGTGAGTACGTGGCAGCACGCCGGCCATCACAGACAGGGCACGTACCATATCAGGCTCACGACCGTCGATACGAGGCATACCTTTGATGATACGACTACGAACCACTTTCTTCTCCAGGCTACCCAGCAGGCCGTCCAGCTCACGCTGATCCAGTTCAGGGTTTTCCTCGAGCAGCTTTTCAATAGCAGCTTTCTTGACTTCAACTACCGCATCGCGGCGCTCATGCTTGGCGATGATCTGGTAAGCGGCGGTAAGACCTTCCTCTGCCAGCGCCTTAACCTTGGCAACCAGCTCTTCATTGGCAACAGGAGCAGTCCAGTCCCAAGCAGGCTTACCGGCTTCGGCCTTGAGTTCATTGATGGCATTAACCACTACCTGCTGCTGCTCGTGACCGTATACCACGGCGCCCAGCATCACTTCTTCAGGCAGGGCCTTGGCTTCAGATTCCACCATAAGCACGGCGCTCTGGGTACCGGCAACAACCAGATCCAGCTGGCTGTTTTCACGCTGCTCTGCACCAGGGTTCAGCACATATTCGCCATTGATGTAACCGACACGTGCCGCACCCAGAGGACCATTGAATGGAATACCGGAAATAGCCAAAGCAGCAGAAGTACCTATCATGGCCACGATGTCTGGCTCGATCTGTGGATCAACAGAAACCACAGTGATGATCACTTGAACTTCGTTGGTAAAACCATCAGGGAACAGTGGACGGATAGGACGGTCAATCAGGCGGGCGATCAGTGTTTCATCTTCGGATGGTCGACCTTCACGCTTGAAGAAACCACCAGGGATCTTACCGGCTGCGTAAGTCTTTTCCTGATAGTTAACAGTCAGCGGGAAGAAGTCACGGCTTGGGTCTGCTTCTTTCTTGCCAACCACAGTCACCAGAACTGTAGTATCGCCCATGCTGGCCAGAACGGCTGCATCGGCTTGGCGTGCAATAACCCCTGTTTCCAGAGTGACTGTGTGTTGACCATACTCAAAACTTTTTACAATTGGATTCACTTGACCCATTCCTTAATTTAATAACCTTGAATTTCGCGCGTAAGTATACTGCAAACCTCTAGAATAGATAAAGAGTGCCAGATGATGACAAAGACGCTTCTTTTTTCTAAAGTGGACTATATCAATCACATGTTGCTGCATTGCTACCGAATTGGACTAGCCTTGAATATAGAATTCGCCCCCATAATAGCAGGAAAAGGCAGATGAATACCGCCAGGTTCAAGTCGCTCACCTGGAAGCAAACCAATCTGGTGGTTTTCACAGCTCTTTTCTTTGCCGTTGCTATTTTTATCATTGAAATTTTGATTGTAGTGACCACAGAAAGGCAATCGTTGCTCAGTAGTCAACAAGAGTTACTCGACTCAGTTGAACAACCGGCCGCCAATGCGGTCTGGGCATTGGATGACAATTTGGCGCGTCAGACAATGGAAGGCGTGATGAAAGTGGAGCATGTCGGTTCAGCCAGGATCACCCTGGATGACAACTCCCTATTCGTCAATCTCGGCAGCAGCCGTCCTGAGCCTTCTGATACTTTTGGACATTTGAGTCTCAAACTGTTTGGCGATCTCAAGCAGATATCAAGGCCACTGCAACGTCCTTTTTATTTTGAAGGCGCGGAAAAAGAGCAACTGATAGGCACGCTCACCATCAATTATGATACCCGAGAGTTGACCCAAAGCCTGATCAGCCAACTGCAGTTCAGTTTTGCCGCCACCCTGGCCAGGGCGTTGTTTCTGACACTGGTGCTGTCCATAGTGTTCCACCGTTTCCTGACCCAACCCATCGCCCGGATCAGTGAAGCAATAGACAAAATTGACCCTGAGTCACCGGATGAAAACATGCTGCCGGTATCAGCCAACCACAAAGATGACGAATTGGGACTGGTAACCTCCAAATTCAATCAGATCCTTAAACAATTCAGCCAGACCCAAAGCAAGCTGCGCAAAATGGCGACCCGGGACCCTCTCACCGGCCTGCCCAACCGTACCTTGTTATTGGAAACTATAGCCGTTGCCATTCAGCGTGCCCGGGTACATAAACGCAACTTCAGCCTGCTGTTTATCGACCTCGATAGATTCAAAAACGTCAACGACTCACTGGGGCATGCGGTGGGTGACCAGTTTCTGGCAAGAATTGCCCGGATTCTGGAACGGGTGGTCGGAGACAAGGGAACTGTAGCCCGTCTCGGTGGGGATGAATTTGTGATCCTGGCCGATGAGATTCAATCACCAACTCAGGCGGCCGACTTTGTAGACAAGCTGTTAATCCAGCTCAACACCCCGGTGCAACTCAATGAACATACCATTCACCCGGCCGCATCCATAGGCATCTCCATCTATCCCGAAGATGGCCTGAGTGCCGAAGATCTTATTCGTCACGCCGATATCGCCATGTACAGCGCCAAGGCAGCCGGTTCTAACCAATGGGCCTTCTTCAAGCAGCAGATGACAGAGCGGGCGGCGGTGAGACTGCGCACCGAAGCCTCGCTGCACGATGCCATTCGCAACAACGAATTTCTGCTGCACTTTCAACCAAAAGTTAATATCGAGACCGGTGAACTGGTGGGATGTGAGGCACTGATCCGCTGGCAAAAAGACGGCCGTTTGATAAGCCCCATGTCCTTTATTCCGGTTGCCGAAGAAACCGGGATCATCATTCCTATTGGCCGCTGGGTCATAGAGCAAAGCTGCCGGGTACTGCGGCGCTGGCAAAAACGCTATAACTTCAGTCCTCCAATCGCTGTCAATGTCGCTTCACAACAGTTTGCCGACGCCAGCCTGGTACCGGATATCAAACAGATGGCCCTGCGCTATCAAATAAGGCCCGAACTGTTGGAGGTGGAGATCACCGAGACCTCATTGATGAATGACATTGAGCTGGCGATCAGCAAGCTTGAACAGCTTAAATCGGCAGGCTTTGGTATTGCCGTCGACGACTTCGGCACGGGTTACTCATCCCTCTCTTACCTAAGACACCTGCCAATCACCACCATGAAGATTGACCGTTGTTTTGTGACCGATCTTCCGCAAGAGAGCGCAATAGCTTCCACCATTCTGATGCTGGGGCGACAATTGGATCTGAAAATTGTCGCTGAAGGCATTGAGAACGAGCAGCAACTTGAATGGCTGAAGCAAAATCATTGCGCCATAGGTCAAGGCTTTTATTTCAGTCAGCCGCTGTCACTGGAGGAGTTTGAAGCTAAATACATAGCCCCCCATACTGCCAGGATCCTCAAATTGGATGGCCAACTGAGCTGAATTGTAATCAATCGGTTTTAGAGGACTGACATTAAGTGAAAAGGGACGAGCTAAAATACGCTTCCCTAAAATTGCAGACACAAAAAAAGGAGGCCTGGGCCTCCTCTTCTTTTGGTACAGTTCGCGATTAGCGACGCAGACCCAGCTTCTGGATCAGAGCGGTATAACGAGCAACGTCGGTACGCTTCAGGTAAGCCAGCAGCTTACGACGAGAACTAACCATACGCAGCAGACCACGACGTGAGTGGTGATCGTGAGTGTGTTCTTTAAAGTGGCCTTGCAGGTGGTTGATCTGAGCAGTCAACAGCGCAACCTGAACTTCAGTAGAACCGCTATCGTTTTCGCCACGGCCGAACTCAGCCAGGATTTTCGCTTTCGCTTCAGTACTTAGTGACATGTGTCTCTCCAAAATAGTCTTGATAGTTTCCCCAGCCGATCACTAACTCAGCCAAGGGCGCGACATAATAACCCCAAGGGCTGTAGATCGCAAGTCAAGCTCAGCTTTTTGCCTCAGGCAACACTACCAAACGCTTGGGAGCCAGCAAACCATCGTCATTCATCATGCCGACACCAATAAAGCGTTTGCTGTCACCCAAGGTGATCCGCACCAGAGTATCGGCTTCCAACTTAGCAACCCGCACCGGGTTACCATTAAGCAGATATCCGGCCATGGCATCGGGGACATTGCACTCTGGAAGGTCGGCAACCGCCGTATCCATGGGAAGCAGCAAAGGGTCCAATAGCTCGGAAGGCACCCGCTCTTCGGTCATGGCCTGTTCCAGCAAGGCTTCGAGCTGTGCCAGACTAACCATGCGTTCATAGGGATAACCCGCCACCTGAGTACGACGCAACATGATCACATGGGCGCCACAACCAAGCATTTCACCCAAGTCATCTACGATAGTACGAATGTAAGTGCCCTTGGAACAGTGAATATCCAGCGTCAGCTCGTCATTCTCCCAAGAGATGAACTTGAGCTCATAGACGTGAATAGGCCTGGCTTCCCGAGGCACCTCTTTACCTTCCCGGGCGTACTTGTACAAGGGCTGACCCTGATACTTGAGCGCCGAGTACATGGAAGGCACCTGCATGCTATCACCACGAAAATGCTCCAGCGCCTGTTCCAGTTGGGCCATGGAAAACTCAACCGGCCGGGTTTGCACCACTTCACCATCTGAATCGCTGGTATCAGTGCGCTGCCCAAGCTTGGCAGTCACCAGATAACGTTTATCGGCATCCAACAGGTGCTGGGAAAACTTGGTAGCTTCGCCAAGGCAGATGGGCAGCATCCCGGTCGCCAGTGGATCCAGCGCGCCGGTATGGCCAGCCTTGGCGGCATTGTAGATCCGCTTTACCCTTTGCAGGGCAAAGTTGGAGCTCATGCCTGTGTCTTTATCCAACAGGACGATACCATCGACCAAACGGCCTTTGGGACGACGCGCCATCAGTTGTTTTCCTCATCCTTGTCTTGAGATTCGGTGCCAAAGGTTTGCTGCTTGGCCTTGTCCTTATTAATAACCTCGGTTACCAGGTTGGACATTCTCATCCCCTCGACCAGAGACTTGTCATAGACAAATTTCAGTTCAGGCATCACCCTAAGCTTCATTCTGCCGGCAACCAGGGTGCGGGCATAAGGCGCTGCCTTGTTGAGTGCAGCCAGCTTCTCATCAACCTTAACCGGGTCTTCTTCAAAGAAGGTGACATACACTTTTGCATAACTCAGATCCCGTGAGACTTCCACGTCGTTGACTGTGACCATGCCTACACGAGGATCTTTCATATCACGCTGCAGTACCTGCGCCAGTTCCTGTTGCAGTTGCTGGGCGATACGCCGGGTACGACTAAATTCTTTTGCCATAGTATTCTTCCCCAAAATCAACAAGGGCGGCCTCAGCCGCCCTTTTCGATGTTGTCGTTACAGGGTACGGGCAACCTCGACGGTTTCGAACACCTCAATCTGGTCGCCTACGCGAACATCATTGTAGTTCTTCACGCCGATACCACATTCCATGCCATTGCGAACTTCGCTAACGTCATCTTTAAAGCGACGCAGAGACTCAAGCTCACCTTCATAGATAACCACGTTCTCACGCAGAACCCGGATAGGTGCGCTGCGCTTAACGATACCTTCGGTCACCATACAGCCGGCGATTGCACCCAGTTTAGGCGACTTGAACACATCTCGCACTTCAGCCAGACCAATGATCTCCTGCTTGAATTCAGGAGAAAGCATACCGCTCATGGCCGACTTGACTTCGTCGATGAGGTCGTAGATCACGCTGTAGTAACGCAGATCCACACTCTCACTTTCGATGGTCTTACGAGCCTGAGCGTCAGCACGGACGTTGAAGCCCACCATGATGGCGTTGGACGCTGCGGCCAGAGTCGCATCTGTCTCGGTCAGTGCACCCACGCCACTGGCGATGATGTTCACTTTCACTTCTTCGGTAGACAGACGAGTCAGCGAGTCGACGATGGCTTCCAAAGAACCCTGTACGTCAGACTTGAGCACGATATTCAGCTCTTTCACTTCGCCTTCGGTCATGTTGGCAAACATGTTTTCCAGCTTGGACTTCTGCTGACGCGCCAGCTTGATGTCGCGGAACTTACCCTGACGATACAGGGCAACTTCACGGGCCTTACGCTCGTCTCGAACAACTGTCGCTTCGTCACCGGCAGAAGGCACCCCGGACAGACCCAGGATTTCAACCGGAATCGACGGACCGGCTTCAGTGATGTTCTTGCCGTTTTCATCTTTCATGGCACGGATCTTACCGTACTCCAGACCACACAGAACGATATCGCCCTGACGCAGAGTACCTTCCTGAACCAGGATGGTAGCAACAGGACCGCGGCCCTTGTCCAGCTGAGACTCAACAACCACACCGGCGGCCATGCCGTCACGTACAGCCTTGAGTTCGAGGATTTCAGCTTGCAGCAAGATACCTTCCAGCAGCTCGTCCACGCCCATACCTGTCTTGGCAGAGACAAACACGAACATGTTGTCGCCGCCCCAATCTTCCGACATCACGCCGTGCTGGGACAGTTCACTCTTGACGCGATCGACATCGGCTTCAGGCTTATCCATCTTGTTCACTGCCACGATCAGCGGTACACCGCCGGCCTTGGCATGCTGGATAGCTTCAATAGTCTGAGGCATTACGCCATCATCGGCAGCCACCACCAGAATCACGATATCTGTGGCCTTGGCACCACGGGCACGCATAGCGGTAAACGCGGCGTGGCCAGGAGTATCCAGGAAGGTGATCATGCCGTTATCAGTTTCTACATGGTAGGCACCGATATGCTGGGTAATACCACCGGCCTCACCGGCCGCGACTTTAGTGCGACGGATATAGTCAAGCAGCGAAGTCTTACCGTGGTCAACGTGACCCATGATGGTCACAACCGGCGCACGAGGCTCCAGTTTGACATCTTCACCGTCACGGTCAGCCAGAACCTGATGTTCCAGCTCGTTTTCACGGATAAGCACAACCTTGTGACCCATCTCCTCGGCAACCAGTTGGGCAGTTTCCTGATCCAGTACCTGGTTAATGGTCACCATAGAGCCCATCTTCATCATGGTCTTGATGATTTCAGTGGCTTTGATGGCCATCTTCTGCGCCAGTTCGGCCACAGTAATGGTTTCACCTATGCGTACATCGCGGTTTACCGCAGCAACCGGCTTATTGAAGCCATGGCTCATGGCTTGAGGCGCACGATTGCGGATGTTGCGCTCACGACCGTCACGGGAGTCCTTGGTACGTTTCTTACCGGCACTCTTGTGACGTGAACGACGACCACGCTTCTCTTCATCCATATCACTGGTATCTTCGGCGGCGCGGGCCACTTTGGAGGTGGTGATATGGTGATCGCTGCGCTTCTCGGCTTCAAGACGCTGGCGCTCTTCTTCGGCCCAGCGTTTTTCATTCTCTTCAGCCAGGCGACGGGCTTCGGCTGCCGCACGGGCGGCTTCTTCATCGGCCTTGCGCTTAACTGCTTCAGCCTGAGCCGCTTTCAGACGCTCGGCCTCAACACGGGCAGCTTCCTGCTCAGCGCTGGTCTTGGGATCGGCCTTAACCTCTTCTTTGGCTTTTCCGGCATCCTGAGCCACTTTAGCCTTGGCTTTGGCTTCAGCTTCCGCCTTGGCTTTCGCTTCGGCTTCTGCCTTGGCCTTGGCTTCAGCTTCTGCCTTGACTTTCGCTTCGGCTTCTGCCTGAGCTTTGGCTTCGGCTTCGGCGCGGGCCTGCTCTTCCGCCTGACGGGCCAATTCGGCCGGGTCACGCTTCACAAAGGTGCGTTTCTTGCGTACTTCGACTTTGACGTCTTTGGACTGGCCGCCGCTGCCGGCAACACTCAGAGTCGATACGGTTTTACGCTGTAATGTCATCTTGGTGGGCGCACTGTCCGCACCATGTTGTTTTTTCAGGTAGTCCAGCAGTTGCTGTTTCTCGGCCTCGGTGACACTGTCATCCTTGCCTTTCTTGATACCGGCCTTGGAAAACTGCTCGATCAATCGGTCTACGCTTTTTCCCACTTCAGTGGACAGTTTCTCTACTGTTGTCTCTGCCATCAGTTAAATCCCCCTGTTGATCGACTATGCTTCTTCGCCAAACCAACAGATGTTGCGGGCTGCCATGATGAGCTCACCTGCTTTTTCTTCTGTCAATTCTTCAATTTCGATCAAATCGTCAATGCCTTGCTCGGCTAAATCTTCCAGAGTTATCACACCCATACTTGCCAGAACGTACGCCAGGTGGCGCTCCATTCCAGGCATGGACAACAACTCTTCGCTAGGTTCGGCACCATCCAGTGCTTCTTCGGATGCCAGTGCACGGGTAGACAAGGCAGCCTTGGCGCGCTCACGCAATGCAGCAACTATGTCCTCATCAAATCCTTCGATGGCCAACAGCTCGGAAACAGGAACATAAGCCACCTCTTCCAGAGAGGTGAATCCTTCGTCGGCCAGCACCTGGGCGAAATCTTCGTCCACATCCAACGCACCCACGAACAGCTCCATCACTTTGGCGCTTTCGGCCTGATGTTTCTTGTTCATGTCTTCCACTGTCATCACGTTCAGTACCCAGCCTGTCAGCTGTGTCGCCAAACGAACGTTTTGACCATTGCGGCCGATAGCTTGTGCCAGACTATCGGCTTCGACGGCGATATCCATTGAGTGGTTATCTTCGTCAACAATAATTGAGGCCACATCGGCCGGTGCCATGGCGTTGATAACAAATTGTGCCGGGTTATCGTCCCACAGCACTATGTCAACACGCTCGCCACCAAGTTCATTGGATACAGCCTGCACCCGGGCACCGCGCATACCGACGCAAGCCCCGATAGGGTCGATACGACGATCGTTTGATTTCACGGCGATCTTGGCCCGTGAACCTGGGTCACGGGCGGCGCCCATCACTTCGATCATCTCATCGGCAATTTCCGGTACTTCAACACGGAACAATTCGATCAACATCTCTGGCTTGGTGCGGGTCAGGAACAACTGAGCACCACGTGCCTCAGGACGCACAGCATACAGCAGGGAGCGTACCCGGTCACCAGGACGGAAAGTCTCACGGGAGATCAGGTCTTCTTTGAACAGCACGCCATCGGCGTTATTGCCGAGATCAACTACTACGCTGTCGCGGTTGCTCTTTTTGACCACACCGGTAACCAACTCACCTTCTTTGTCGATAAACTGCTCGACGATTTGGGCGCGCTCGGCCTCACGAACTTTCTGTACTATTACCTGCTTGGCGGTTTGAGTAGTAATACGGTCAAATTGTACCGAATCGATTTCATCTTCAATGAACTCACCAGGCTGGATCTCAGGGTTCTCATAACGAGCCGCTTCCAGAGTGATTTCACGGTAAGGGTTTTCCAACGCTTCACCGTTATCATCAACCACCAACCAGCGACGGAAAGTCTCGTAATCGCCGGTTTTGCGATCTATGGCAACACGAACATCGATATCGCCTTCATACTTTTTCTTGGTTGCGGTAGCCAGCGCAATTTCGAGCGCCTCGAAAATCTTTTCGCGCGGTACAGCCTTTTCGTTGGAAACCGCTTCAGCGACCAGCAAAATATCTTTATTCATCGTCTTGCCTCGTTCACCTTGAAACCATCAAAACTTAGCGATCAGGTTGCCTTTACGGATGTTATCCAAGGCAATAATCAAGTCTTTTCCATCCACTGTCAGGGTGAGCATCTGCCCTTCCACCTTAGTGATGGTACCTTTTAAGTTACGACTACCCGCCACCGGCATAGTCAGTTGAATCTTTGCTTCCTCTCCAAGGTACATACCATATTGCTCAGAGGTGAACAGCGGCCTATCGAGACCGGGAGAGGAGACTTCCAGTGTGTATTCGGAAGTGATTGGGTCCTCGACATCCAGAATGGCGCTCGCCTGACGACTGGCATTGGCACAATCTTCAATATTAATGCCGTTCTCACCGTCAATAAAGAGCCGCAAGATTGAATGCTTGCCGGCCTTAACAAATTCAATACCCCAGAGCTGGTAGCCGAGGCCTTCCACTGCCGGAGTAAGCATTTCTGTGAGTCTGGATTCTAATGTTGCCAAGGTAACCCCCGAAAAACAAAAAAGGGCTATTAATAGCCCCAGTATTGAGCTGCCGTAAAAGGCAGCAAATTTAAAAGTCCCAGATAACAAAAAACCCCGTAATCACGAGGTCATTATGTTCAAGAACCTGTAAACAGGATGAATTATCTATCAGCTTAATTCATCACTGGGAGCTGGTTGCGGGGGCCGGATTTGAACCGACGACCTTCGGGTTATGAGCCCGACGAGCTACCAAGCTGCTCCACCCCGCGTCAACTGCTGCAAGTTTACTGATTTCAGCTTTTACTTGCAATAACTGAGAAAAATTTCATATCGATTAACTCAGTTAAAGATTGGTGCCGAGAGCGGGACTTGAACCCGCACGACCGTTAGGTCACAGCCACCTCAAGGCTGCGCGTCTACCAATTTCACCACCTCGGCATATTCGGTATTAGTCTGGAATTTTAGTCTCAGACTGTTGGGTCTGTTCTACTTCAGGCCCCAATATGTTGGTATCCTGCTTCACGTGGTGTGCACTCATATTGCCAATAACCAGGCTTAGAGTGAAAAACGCGATAGCGAGAATCGCCGTTGTCCGAGTCAGAAAGTTACCTGAACCTGCTGAACCGAACAGGGTTCCTGAAGCACCGGCACCAAAAGATGCGCCCATGTCAGCCCCTTTCCCTTGCTGGATAAGAATGAGTCCAACCAGACCCAAAGCTACCAACAAGTAAATAACCATCAGTACTTCTTTCATATTAAGCGCTCATTGCTATTGAACATAAACTCAAGAATTCGGTAGAGTTTAAGCTAGCACCGCCTATCAGTCCACCATCCACATCAGGTTGGGCGAATAAATCTGCAGCATTACTCGGTGTGACGCTGCCGCCGTACAAGATCCTGATGTTTTCCCCAATATAAGGGGACACTTCAGAGAGGCGATTGCGTATAAACGCGTGAACTTCTTGTGCCTGCTCCGGTGTTGCGCTCTTACCTGTCCCTACAGCCCAAAGGGGCTCATAGGCGATGATCGCATTATCAAAAGCCATGGTACCGTTCTTTTCGATTACCACATCAAGCTCCTCGGCAAGCACCTCGAAGGTACGTCTTGCCTCACGAGCCGGGCCAGATTCACCAACACAAAGTATCGGAGTCAGACCGTGCTTTTGAGCAGCAGCAAATTTCTCTGCCACTATGTTACTCGTCTCACCGTACATACGGCGGCGTTCCGAGTGACCAATTATCACATAACGACAACCGGCATCTTTCAGCATCCGCCCTGAGGTTTCACCAGTGTAAGCACCAAAATCGTGCTGACTCAGGTTTTGAGCCCCCATTCTAACCAGAGAACCATTCAGGGTTTCTTTGTTAGCTTCGAGCAGTTGCCTTACGCTTTCCAGGTAAATCGCTGGTGGGCATAAAACCACTTCAACAGAATCATTATGTAGCTTGCTGGCAAACTTCTTGAACAGCTCTTGTGCTAACTGCGCACTGCCATTCATTTTCCAGTTACCTGCTACCATTGGACGTCTGAGTGCCATCACCATCTCCTCTGAAAGCGGCGTGAATAATAGCGAACCACTTATTAACTTACAATACCTGATTACGGAATTTTTGCGATTTACTGTGTGTTCGGCTACTTTTTATGCTCACACTCAGTAAATCGCTCACAATTCCAGCTTAAGTTATTAATTTTACTTTAATTAAGCTAAAGAATGCCAGTTTAAACCGCTTGTTTGACTGCAGCGGCTATGGTTTCGGCATGGGCGCGCACCAAGGCTTCATCATCCCCTTCCACCATTACCCGAATCAAAGGTTCGGTTCCGGATTTACGCAGCAGTACCCGGCCACGCTCGCCAAGTTGCGACTCAACCTGAGTCTGGGCATCTTGTACCAGTTGCGACGCCAGCGGATCTGAGTTGCCTTCAAAGCGAACATTAATAAGGACCTGGGGCAACATCTGCATCGACTCGGTCAACTCTTCCAGTGAGGCGTTGTGACGACGCATGGCCGCCAGCACAAGAATACCTGCAACTATACCATCTCCAGTCGTGCCATGGTCCAGATTGAGGATATGACCTGAGTTTTCCCCCCCTATGCGCCAATCTTTCTCTTTCAGCAGTTCCATTACATAGCGGTCACCGACCTTGGAACGGGCAAAAGGGATATTGAGCTGTTTGAGCGCCAATTCGAGCCCGAGATTGGACATCAGAGTACCGACAACCCCACCTTTGAGGATACCGCGCTTTTGCGCGTCGCAGGCAAGAATATAGAGGATCTGGTCGCCGTCTATAATGTCACCTTGTCGATTGACCATCATGATACGGTCGCCATCACCGTCAAGGGCGATACCCAGATCGGCGCCTTCGCTGACCACGGTTTCACAGATCTTGGCCATGGAGGTCGCACCTACTTGATCATTGATATTGATGCCATTGGGCTTATCCCCTATGGTCACTACCTCGGCGCCCAGTTCACGGAACACATTGGGGGCAATGTGATAGGTTGCGCCGTGAGCACAGTCCACCACTATCTTGAGTCCGGCAAGGGTTTGATCCGCCGGGAAGTTACCTTTGCAATATTCGATATAACGACCGGCGGCATCATCGATACGGGAGACCTTCCCCAGTAGATGCGACTCGACACAAACCAGAGGCTTTTCCAGCTCGGCTTCAATCTCAAGTTCCAACTCGTCATCCAGCTTGCTGCCATCTGTGGAGAAAAACTTGATACCGTTATCATAGTAAGGATTGTGAGATGCACTGATAACGACCCCCGCCTCTGCGCGGAAAGTTCGGGTCAGGTAGGCGACTGCAGGCGTAGGCATAGGGCCCATCAACATCACATTGAGTCCGGCGGCAGACAGGCCGGCTTCCAACGCCGACTCAAACAGATAACCAGAGATCCGGGTATCCTTGCCTATGATCACTTTACGAGTGCCACTGCGGGACAAGACTCTACCGGCAGCCCAGCCAAGCTTAAGAGCCAACTCCGGGGTCATCTTGCCCGCTCCGACTTTGCCGCGGATCCCATCCGTACCAAAAAACTTTCTCACGTTCACTCCTACTGAGAACCATCTTCAAATGGCTATTCTATATACTGTAAACCTAATGTTGGCTGACCTATTGGCTTGAAATGCTTTTATCCCAAATACATTTCCTATCCAAAGCGTTTGCTGGCAGCCATAACCTTGAGTACATCGCAAGTCTCTGCGACATCATGTACCCGAATAATATGTGCGCCCCGCTGAGCAGCCAGCATGGCGCCAGCCAGGCTGCCTGCCAATCTATTATCTACGCTGCGCTCAAGCAGATTTCCTATCATACTCTTTCGCGACAGTCCGATAAGTAAAGGCAGATCAAATTTTGCCAGCTCTTGTAAATGAGCCAGCAGATGATAATTGTGTTCCAGCGTCTTGCCAAATCCAAAACCCGGATCCAGCAATATTGCCTCTCTGGCGATCCCCGCTTCAATACAGGCCTCGATACGCTTGGCAAAGAAGTCATTCACCTCGGCGAGCAGATCCTCATAGTGGGGCGCATTCTGCATGGTTCTGGGCTGCCCTTGCATATGCATCAGGCACACAGGCACCTGCAGCTCAGCAGCGGCTTGTAGAGCGCCGGGCTCCTGCAAGGCCCGCACGTCGTTGATAAGGTGAGCGCCGGCATTGATACCGGCACGCATCACTTCGGCTTTACTGGTATCCAAAGAGATCCAAATTTGGGGATGCTTGGCAGCAATATACTCCACCAGGGGGACAACCCGGGCAAGCTCCTCATCGACGCTGACATCGGCAGCACCGGGCCGGGTGGACTCACCGCCGATATCGATAAACACGGCGCCATCGGCCACCATCTGGTCGGCGTGCTGGCAGGCCAGTTCAAAGGAAGAAAAACGCCCGCCATCGGAAAACGAATCCGGGGTTACGTTGAGGATCCCCATCACCTTGGGCTCATCGAGTAGTAGTTGCTGAGCACCGGACTTCAATTCAAACACTCATTACTCCCTTACGCGTCAAGCGCGAGAACATCTTTCTTGGATTTAGTATTGTGCCTTGCGGCAGAAACAAGAAAACCCCTTGCGGGGTTTTCTTTAACCTCAGAATGGGCCTATTTCAGCGGGCTCTCGCCGGGTTTGCCCAAATCTGCAGCAGTATCACTCGGCTCATGCTCTTCAACTTCAGTCTCTTCAGGCTTGGCAGCTTTATTGCCGTTATTACCGTTGGAAGAACCGTTGTCATCCATATGCCAATCGACCGGAGGACGCACTTCGCGGCGCTCCATCAGGTCCTCTATCTGGCGCGAGTCTATGGTCTCATACTTCATCAGCGCATCTTTCATCGCGTGCAGTACGTCCATATTCTCATCCAGCAGTTGTTTGGCTCGCTGGTAGTTGCGGTCAATGATGGCCTTGATTTCAGAGTCTATGATGGCCGCGGTCTCATCAGACATATGCTTGGACTTGGCCATGGAGCGGCCCAGGAATACCTCACCCTCTTCCTCTGCATACAGCAGTGGACCGAGTCGCTCGGAGAAGCCCCATTGGGTCACCATGTTACGGGCAATGGCCGTGGCATATTTAATGTCCTGAGATGCACCGGTAGAGACTTTTTCAGTGCCAAAGATAATCTCTTCGGCCAGTCGACCACCGTAGGCCACGGAGATCTTACTCTCCAGCTTCTGGCGGCTCTCACTGATGGCATCGGCTTCCGGCAGGAAGAAGGTCACACCCAAGGCGCGGCCTCGAGGGATAATGGTTACCTTATGCACAGGGTCGTGCTCAGGTACAAGATAACCCACAATCGCGTGACCGGCTTCGTGGTAAGCCGTCATCTCTTTCTCGGACTCAGACATCACCATAGAGCGGCGCTCGGCGCCCATCATGATCTTGTCTTTGGCACTCTCAAACTCTTCCATGGTCACTACACGGCGATTACCGCGAGCAGCAAACAGTGCCGCCTCGTTAACCAGGTTGGCAAGATCCGCACCAGAGAACCCAGGCGTACCGCGGGCAATTACACTGGCTTTAACATCGTCACCCAAAGGCACTTTACGCATGTGCACTTTAAGAATTTGCTCACGGCCGCGAACATCCGGCAGCCCTACTACAACCTGGCGGTCGAAACGGCCGGGACGCAGCAACGCGGCATCCAATACGTCTGGACGGTTGGTTGCGGCGATAACGATAATACCTTCATTACCTTCAAAGCCGTCCATTTCCACCAGCATCTGGTTCAATGTTTGCTCACGCTCATCGTGACCACCACCGAGTCCGGCACCACGCTGACGGCCAACGGCATCGATTTCATCGATAAAGATGATACATGGCGCCGACTTTTTGGCCTGCTCGAACATGTCACGTACCCGAGAGGCACCGACACCGACAAACATTTCCACAAAGTCAGAACCTGAGATGGTAAAGAAAGGCACCTTGGCTTCACCGGCAATCGCCTTGGCGAGCAAGGTTTTACCTGTACCTGGAGGGCCTACCATCAACACACCGGTAGGAATACGGCCACCGAGTTTCTGGAATTTGCTGGGATCACGCAGATAATCCACCATCTCCTTCACTTCTTCCTTGGCCTCATCACAACCGGCCACATCGGCAAAGGTGGTCTTAATCTGATCTTCGCTCATCAGCTTGGCTTTACTCTTGCCAAAGGACATGGCGCCTTTACCGCCACCGCCCTGCATCTGTCGCATAAAGAAGATCCACACCCCGATAAGCAGCAGCATGGGGAACCAGGAGATAAAGATCTGTGTCAGGAATCCTGACTCTTCGGCTTCCTGCCCTTTCATACGGATGCCTTTACGATCCAGGTCATTGATCAGATCCTGGTCATACAAGGGCATAATGGTGGTGAACTTTTCACCGGACTTTTTAACGCCTTCTATCGTACGTTGGTCGCTTTTCACTTCCACGTTGCTGACTTGGCCGCTACGAACATCGTCCAGGAAAGTCGAATAATCCATCTTCTGCGCTGACGAAGAAGAGGGGGAGTAACCCTGGAACACGGACATCAGCACCACGGCGATGACCACCCAGAGAATCAAATTTTTTGCCATGTCACTCAATTACTGAACCTCACAAAGTCTTGAGATTTACTTCAATCAGGGTACTACAACTTGTACCCTGTCGCTACCAGATAGACCTCGCGAGAACGTGGCCTGGAGGAATCCGGTTTACGGGTTTTTACAGTCTTGAACGCTTGTCTGACTGCTTTCATATACTCGTCAAAGCCCTCCCCCTGAAAGACTTTAACAGCAAAACTGCCATTGGCTGCCAACACCTGATGACACATATCCAGCGCCAACTCCACTAAATACATGGCTCTGGGCTGATCCACACCATCTGAACCACTCATATTGGGCGCCATATCCGAGAGCACCAAGTCAACCTTATCTTCCCCTACACGAGTCAGCAAGGCCTCAAGGACTTTTTCCTCACGGAAGTCTCCCTGAAGGAAATCGACGCCAACGATTGGGTCCATCGGTAAAATATCACAGGCAACCACTTTACCTTTTTCACCGACCAACTTGGCTGCTACCTGAGACCAACCTCCGGGAGCGGCCCCCAGGTCAACCACTGTCATCCCGGGTTTAATCAGCTGATCTTTTTGTTGCAGCTCCTCTAACTTGAACGCGGCCCGCGAACGCAGCCCCCGTTTTTGTGCCAATTTGACATAGTGATCATCAAAGTGTTCCTGCATCCAACGGGTGGAACTGGCCGTACGTTTCTTACCTGACATTCAAAATCCGCAACAAATGAGAGTTACACAAGGGCTATATGAGGGTAGAATAGCGGCTTTTCAACAGTAACTCAGCAAAAGTTGGTAGAAATGAACTTAACAACCAAACAGAAACAGCATCTAAAGGGCCTGGCACACAGCCTCAAGCCAGTAGTGCTGCTTGGTGCCAATGGCCTGACTGAAGGGGTACTGGCTGAAATTGATAATGCGCTCTCTCATCATGAGCTGATTAAAGTTAAAGTCGCCTCTGAAGACAGAGAACTGAAAGCCGCTATCGTTGATGCCATTGTCCGTGAAACCCAGGCAACCAAGGTGCAGCTGATAGGCCATGTATTGGTGCTCTTCCGCCAATCCGAAGAGATGAAAATCGCTCTGCCCAAGGCCAGATAAGCCCATTCCCCTCAAAAAAGCCACCTAATTAAGGTGGCTTTTTTGTTGCCAGTATCCCATCGGCGCGCACATTGTGGCGCCGGTGGATTAAATCAGTATTAATTGACGGGTTTCAATCAAGGGGTCTGGGTCACAGGCGTCACCCGATAATGCTCACTGGACAGTCCCAACCATTCCGGCAATGAAGTACCAACCGATATTGAGGAGAAGGTACCGGTCAACACCCCGATAAACATGGCGATGGAAAATCCTTCCAAGGGACCTCCGCCCATGATCCACAGCGCTGAAATGGTCATCAAGGTAGTACCGGATGTCACCATGGTTCGGGCAAACGTGGCAGCAATCGCCTGGTTATTGATGTCTTTTACCGCCAGCTTGGGTTTGGCGGCCAGCAATTCGCGGATCCTGTCGGCAATAATGATGGAATCGTTGAGTGAATATCCCAAAATGGCCAACACTGCCGCCAGCACCGTCAGGTTGAACTCCATCTGAGTGGCGGCAAAAAAAGCCAGCACAAAGATAACATCATGCACCAGTGCAAATACCGCGCCGGATGCCAGACGCCACTCAAAGCGGTAAGAGAGATAGCCCAGAATACACAACATAGCCACCAGCAAAGCCAAACCGCCCTGCTCGGCCAACTCCTGGCCGACCTGAGGCCCGACTATGCTGGTATTGAGCACTTCCACCTGAGTGTTCATACCCGCCAACACTTCCGGCATTTCGGGCATACTCTGTCCGGCACTTGGCGCGGCATAACGCAGCACCCAGCGTCCCGGCTCACCGGCAGCAATCAGGCTGACTTCCTGGCCATAGGCCTGCTGCAACAAAGGTTGCAACGTCTTGGCGCTGATTGAGCTGTCGATACGGATTTCACTGACCACACCGCCGGTAAAATCCAGCCCCCAGTTGAGCCCCTTGACGGCAATCACACTGATGGACACTATCATCAAAACTACAGAAATCGCGCTGCTGAAATAACGCCACTTGGTTGCATTTTTCATATTAATCATAATATTAAACCCTCACGTCGCGGCTGAAGTTCTTGCCATAAACCAGATTGATAATCGCCCTTGAGGCAAAAATCCCGCTGAACATACTGGTCAATAACCCCAGCCCCAGCGTCAGCGCAAACCCCTGAATAGGACCATTACCTATGGCGTAGAGCACTACGGCGGTGATCATAGTGGTGAAGTTGGCATCGAAAATGGTGGAGAAGGCGCTGTCAAAGCCCTTGTCAATGGCGTGCGCCAATGCTCGCCCTTCACGAAGCTTGTCGCGGATCCGCTCGAAAATCAGCACATTGGTATCCACCGCCATCCCCACTGTCAGCACCAAACCGGCAATCCCGGGGAGAGTCAGTACCGCGCCGGGGATCAAGGCCAGCAAGCCAAACAGCAACACCATGTTAGCCAGTAGTGCCAGGTTGGCGACCCAGCCCAGCCTACGATACCAAAGCGCCATAAACACCAGGGTGATCCCCAGACCGAGCGCCAGGGCGGCAAAGCCATTGTGAATATTCTCTGCCCCCAGCGTCGGGCCTATGGTGCGCTCTTCAACTATGGTGACAGGTGCAGTCATAGAACCGGCCCGCAGCAAAAGAGCCAATTGCTGCGCATCCTGATAACTACCGGCGCCGGTTATCCGAAAGCGCTCCGGCAGCACAGACTGGATGGTGGCGACACTGATAATTTCATTGCTTTGCACCGCCTTGCCATCGGCATCGCGACTGTACTCACTGTATGCCGTGGCCATAGGTTTACCGATATGGCCTCGGGAGAAGTCGGTCATACGGCGGCCGCCTTCACTGTCCAGGGTAATATTCACCTCTGCAGCGCCCATTTCTCCTATTCCGGCACGGGCATCGACAATATGCTCGCCGGTCAGCACAGGTTTACGTGCCACGGGCACAGGATTGCCGGACTTGTCTTTAATCAAGATGGCGCCGGTGGCACTATCCTTAACCTCATAGAAGGCCAGAGTCGCGGTCGCCCCTATCACGCTCTTGGCGGCCGCCGGGTCTTGAACACCGGGCAGCTCGATACGGATGCGGCTCTCGCCCTGACGCTGCACCAAGGCTTCGGTGATCCCCAGTTCCTCAATTCGGCTACGCATGATCTGCAGATTTTGCTGCACCGTCAGATTACGCAGGTTGATTTTCTCGGCCTCCGTCAGCACCAGCTTGAGTTGACTGTTATCGCTGCTCACCTGCCAAAGTGGGTATTGCTTGGCCATAAATTGCCGCACCTCGGCGCGAGCCGCCTCAGGCATAATCACAGTCAGTTGCTCTTCAGCGCCCTGACGCACACTTAAGCCACGGATCCCCTTTTCTCTGGCAAAGGCGCGCAGGGCGTCGGCCAATGAACTGCCTTGAGTCTGATACACAGGAGCAATATCCACATCCAACAGAAACTGCACCCCACCACGAAGATCCAGTCCCAGTTTAATGGGTTCAAATCCCATGCCGAGCAGCCACTCGGGCGCCGCCGGGCTCAAGGCCAGAGTGAGTTCAGCGGGATCTTTGGCATGATTGGCCAGCAATGACTTGGCCAGTGTCTGTTGGCCTTCGTCATTGAGAATAACCAGGGTTTGCTGATCTTTGCTGTCCAGGCGCTTGACGAGAATATCGGCCTTGGCCAGTTCAGAAACTATCTGGGTCGGAGATAAGGCTATTCCAGCCTTGGGAGAAATTTGCACCGCGGCATCTTCACCATACCAGGTTGGCAAGGCGCTCAGCGCCATCACCACCAGAGTGACTACCAACACCAGATATTTCCAGGCGCTGTAGTGATTAAGCAGTTTTTTAGGCAGGCGCCCACGGCCATTACTCTTTAATAATGAGTCAGTTATCATATTTATGCTCTCTTTTCGACTCGTGGCTTAAGCCACATATCACAGTCGCAGTCATCCAATGAAGGAGTGACTGACAACAGATGAAGTGAAACCCGGACAGAAAAGCCCGGAAGAGAGCGTCAGGCGGCCTGCTGACTGAAGCGATAGCGGAGGTTGGCGTCTTTCCAGCCCCCAAGGCGCAAACCAGCCCCGGGGTGCGTTAAGGTCCAATTCTGCTCGATAGGCAATTGCTCGGCAAAACCTATGCTGAGCACTGGCGCCGGTGGCATAGCGATTTCAAACGCCAATTCATAGGGCGGCTCGGGCACATCCTGCTGAGCGGCCATACTGAGACAGCGCAGACGAGCACCAGGGGCAGAATAGAGTTGGTCGCCCTGCTCGGAGCGCAGCAACTTGGATAAGTCAGACAGGGAAACCTTGCCATCCACCTCAGCTCTGCCACTAGCATCATGCTTGCCAAACTTGTGATACCGGGCCTCTTGGACTTGAGACTCCTGACCAACTGAGGTAGATGAAGCTATGGACAACGGCTCTTTGTCAGCATCTTGCTGACTGAGCTCGGGCAAAGCCTGTTCAAACGCCTTCCAGGTTGCATCTGAGGCAATCCCGGAATACACATTTCCCAGCAGACCTATGGCGATCAGCAGGGTAAAGAGGCGCATGATTTTCAGCAACAAGGTGTCCATTGATAATGGTTATTTGGGCGGATGCTAGCCTTTCAAGCCCTGGCGGGCAAATTAAACTTTGTCCATCTTGCACAAAAAAGCCGCCCGGAGGCGGCTTGATAACGCAATCAGATATATTCGACGGCAACAACTTCATATTCTGCCAGGCCACCGGGAGTTTGAATATTGACTTCATCCCCCAGATTTTTACCGATAAGGCCACGGGCAATTGGGGAGTTCACCGAGATCAGGTTCTCTTTGATATTCGCCTCATCGTCACCGACAATGCGGTAAGTCACTTCGGCATCTGTGTCCAGGTTCAGTATGGTCACGGTAGAACCAAAGATGATCCGGCCATTGTTGGGCATCTTGGTCACATCAATGATCTGGGCGTTGGACAGTTTGCCTTCGATATCGCGGATACGGGCTTCGCAAATGCCTTGCTCTTCACGGGCGGCATGGTATTCGGCGTTTTCTTTCAAATCCCCCAGTTCACGCGCCGCGGCAATTGCCTCGGTGATCTTGGGACGGCGATCAAACTTGAGTATATCCAGTTCTTTGCGCAACTGTTCTGCCCCAACCAGGGTCATGGGAACCTTGTTCATAATCTCTTTCGTCTCCTGTCAAACAAAAGCAGCCTCCGTCAGCCAAGGGCCAACAGAGACTCATTTTTCGGGTGAATGGGCGCCATTTTGTCTGCGGCGCCAGGGATGCATAGCGGAATACCGGGGAACACACCGGCCAAAACTCAATTCATCTTGGCTACAAGCTTACCTAAGGCATGGCAGGCTTGCCAGTGATGGCGACAAAAATCTCTGTTTCTGTGGCACCGACGATAATAAATTCATCTCAGTTAAGACTCGAAAGCACAGAGGGATAGCCCCAACCATTGTCTCCTACCTCGACCTGCTCACCGGTAAGGTACTGATACAAAGTCGGTGCCAGTGAGCCGTTATCCAGCGGCCCCAATCTCTGGCCGGGTTTGCTAGGCTCGCCCCAGAAACCTATGAAGGCATCTTTTTCCAGATAATGCTCGCCCGCATGACGCCCCGGCACCAGGGTGTTATAGCCAAATCCCTCTTTGGGGAAGAGGTTGATGGTGCCGGCCCTGTCTTCATCATAGAGGTGTGCCAGCTGCACCACGGCATCGGGTCTGGGACTCATGGCCGCCAGATTGCGCCACTGCTCGGCGCTGCAGCCCTTGGCACTCCCCAAGCACAATTCGAGCAGTTGTTGTTTGGCCGATAACTGAACATCAGACAGCGGCGGCAGATAAGGGTTGCTCTGAGCCAGTGCCAGCAGCTCAGGCGCGCCTTTATCATCAAGCGCCTGATAACGGATAGCGCCCGAGTCACGACTGATCATTTCATCTCGGCGCTGCCCGTTTCTATATCCCACCAAACGCACAGAGCAGCTATCAAGTGTGCAATCACTTTGACGCACCACCAGATAATCCAGCGATTCCTGCAACTCATCGGCAAGCAAGCTGACCATATCCAGCGCCTCGCTTTCTTTGACCTTAAAACGGGTCAACTCCTGATACAAGGGTTGCACCTGCCAACCTCGGTCCGAGTTAAAGAAGTCCAGCATATAGTTACCACCTGCGGTAGAGGCTATCACCAAGTCTACCCCATGCAGTGAAGGCGGGTTGAGGTTGTTGGTTATCTTGGGGCCTTCCCCTTCATCAGAGGAGATTTTGCTTATCTTGAGCTCGACCCCGCGTTGCTTGAGCGCATCTTGCAACACCAGTTCGGGGTTAAGGGTGTGATACACAGGTGCCAAACCATGATCGCCGGCCATGCCCCACAGCGTCTGCGGATAGATACCCGCGTCCCGATACACCTTGTCCAGACGACCGAGCCAGTAATCGAGCCGGTTAAGCTCACCGGTCGGCGCTATGATTTCGTCGCTGAACGGCCCCTTGAAATGGGCGAAATGATCCGGCCAGGGGTTATAAATAAGCAGATAGTCCGGCATCGCCTGTTCACTCAGCAAGGCCAGCTCATTAAGCTGTTCATTGAGCTTACCCCGCAAGCTCATGCGGGAAAACAGCCGCCAGGCCCCCATCTTGTCGTAGGCCTCGAGTTGCTTGCGAACCGCCGCCACGCTATGTTGCAAGTCCCTCTCGGCTTCGGCGCGCAGCGACAACTCATTGAGACAGCGCTGCTCACCAAAATCACGGATCGCTTCCCCCAGCCCCAGATTAACCAGGGCATCGAAACTGGTCTGGGCGTTCCAGTCATATTGGGCGTTGCAGTTTAAGGTCTTGAGATAATTCAGCCGGTCGAACATGGTACGCATGCCGCGGCTCTCCACCAGATTTTCGAGCTGCAGGGCGTCGTTGCCGAAAAAGTAATAGGCCCGGTCACGGGTGCGATCGACAAAGTGAAAATTGGGGATCCCTGTGCCACCCTTACCGGACACTGCGGCGCCTGTCTTGATAATCGGCAGATTGCGCACACTGATGGTCGGCGTGGAAGAGATGCCTCCTGTGGCTATGCCATTCTCACTCCGGCGATAGAGTGACTTGAAAAACGGCAGATAGTACTGGTCGGTGGCGCCATTTTTCACCAGTTGACGCAAAAAGTCCTGCTTGGGAGTGTGCTGCGGCCGCCCCTTGGCTGACGCGGGCGTGAGTTGCGACAAAGCCGCGTCCCTGGCAAGTACTTCTTTGAGATAAGGGCCGGAATTGGGTGCAACCAACGCCTGCATCAGTCCCTGGCTCAAGCCATCTACCGTTATCTGCACCGCTCTTGGGCGTTGACTCCAACTTGCCAGAAAATCACTCAGCCCCTTGGGATCTTCCTTGAGACTGGCCTGCATCCAGGCCGAAAAGGCTTTTGCCCGCTGCGCCGGTAATGCATATTGGCGATAGGCCTTGAGCACATTGAGACGGACAAAGTCGATAAGAGTAACGGTTATCGCCTGCGCCTTGTTGTTTACCTTGGCGGCATTTTCCGCCTTGCCATCTTCAATAATCAGCTCGAGGGCGCTGCGCATATCCCCCTCAGGCAGACTGCCGACATACTTGCCAATCTCAGTGATGATCAGCGGCTGAATGTCGGCAATCAACGCCAGATCTTCAGGGCTATCGCCAAGATAGTTGTAATGCTCCGGCAGTATCTTGCCAAGGGCCCAGTCATCATTGTTGAACAGGCGATCATAGACAGTCACCAACATGGCAACCAACTGGCGATTGAGCGTCATGCCCTCGCGTCTGTCATTGGCTTCAGCGGTCGGTTCGGTGTTGTCTTTAACCTGCTCTTCCAGGCTGAACAGCGAATGCTGCCAGGGCGCGATTTGCTCCTTGCTGTATTGGCTCAGCAGATAATCCCGGAACTGATCCCGGTTCTCGGCGCGGCTGTATCTGTCGTAAAAAAGGTAGAGAAAATGCCCAAGGGGGATGCTGTAGAAAGGATCCGACAGCCGGGCTATGACCCTGGCCTTGGTCGGCGCATCGAGCGGCAGCGTTAAAATGTAGGCATCCAGGCTCATACCGGCAACAGAAAATATCGCCAGATCGCGCCCTGTGGTGACACTGAGCTCCAACCCTTTAAACAACTGCTTTTGCAGCAGTTCGCCGCCGTGATACAAGGGTGCCACCAAAGGCACGGTGTTGATATCGGCCCGCACGCCGTTGCTGCCGAGGCTCAAAGCCAAGCCAAGGCTTAAGGCCAGAGCCTGCGTGTTACGCCGCCGGTAGAACAACCCTTTGACTCGCCCCGCAACGCTTTCCCGGCCCTTGGGCTTCTTTGAGACAGACTCGAGTATCATCACTTCCTTTCCCTGAAACATCTTGATTGCAGCATCTTAAATGAAACGCCTTGATAGTGAGCGAGTTTAGCAAGAGCCGCCAAGATCCCAAAGCCAAGGGAAGGTGCGAATAAGTCTTCGCGGCGTTCTTTTTTGTAGAGAGTGGCTTGCACAGCTATTGGCGTTCAAGGCATCTGACTGAATGCATGCCGGGGCCTGTCCGCACCTTCCCAAGAAGTTTGACCCAAATCATCCTGCCTACAAAAAAACAGGCCACCCTAATGGGTGGCCTGTTCAGTTTCAGTTACTGACTGACAGCGTTTACTTGTTGACTCTGGCGTGCAGTTCCTGCACCGAGGCAACATTGCTTCTGTCGTCGGCATCATGGGCCATACAGGTTGCAAAAGCCGCATTCATGGTGGTGGTGTAATTCACCTTGTGCTGCAGCGCGCCGCGGCGCAGCTGTCTGGAATCCTCGATGGCCTGACGACCCTCAGTGGTATTCACTATGTAGGTGTATTCACCGTTCTTGATCCGGTCAAGAATGTGTGGACGACCTTCATGCACCTTGTTCACCAGGCGAGGATTGATACCCGCTTCACCCAGCACCACAGCCGTACCGTGGGTGGCATCCAGCTCATAGCCGAGTTCAATCAGCTTGGCCGCCAGATCCGAAACCCGCTTCTTGTCGCTGTGACGAACAGACAACAGGGCGCGGCCTGACTTGGGTACATCCTTCACTGAGCCCAGTTGCGCCTTGGCGTAGGCTTCGGCGAAGGTATCACCCACCCCCATCACCTCACCGGTAGAGCGCATTTCAGGGCCGAGCAGAGGGTCAACACCCGGGAACTTGTTGAACGGCAGAACCACTTCCTTCACTGAGTAGTAAGGCGGGATCACTTCCTGAGTATGTTGCTGTTCGGCCAGTGAAGTACCGGCCATTACCCGGGCGGCAATCTTGGCCAGAGGCACGCCTGTGGCCTTGGAGACGAAAGGCACTGTGCGGGCGGCACGCGGGTTCACCTCAATCAGGTAAATCACGTCGCTCTTGACCGCAAACTGCACGTTCATCAGACCAACAACGCCCAGTTCCAGCGCCAGCTTGCGTACCTGCTCGCGCATCTCATCCTGAATCGCCTTGGAGAGAGTGTAAGGAGGCAGTGAACAACCTGAGTCACCTGAGTGAACACCGGCCTGTTCGATATGCTCCATGATGCCGCCGATAACCACGTCTTTACCATCGCAGATGGCGTCCACGTCTACTTCGGTGGCGTCATCCAGGAAGCGGTCCAGCAGTACCGGCGACTCGTTGGATACGCTCACGGCTTCGTTGAAGTAACGGCGCAGATCCTGCTCATCGTAGACGATTTCCATCGCCCGGCCACCCAATACATAGGAGGGACGAACCACCAGAGGGTAACCTATACGCTCGGCATCCAGTACCGCCTGCTCCAGATTGGTCACTGTGCTGTTTTCAGGCTGTTTCAGCCCCAAACGCTCAACCGCTTGTTGGAAGCGCTCACGGTCTTCGGCGCGGTCGATGGCATCCGGGCTGGTTCCTATGATGGGCACACCTGCGGCTTCCAGGGCGCGGGCCAGTTTCAGTGGCGTTTGGCCACCATACTGCACGATAACCCCTTTGGGCTGCTCAACCCGCACGATTTCCAGTACGTCTTCCAGGGTAACAGGTTCAAAGTAGAGTCTGTCAGAGGTGTCATAGTCAGTGGAAACGGTTTCAGGGTTACAGTTAACCATAATGGTTTCATAACCGTCTTCACGCATCGCCAGCGCCGCATGCACACAACAGTAGTCGAACTCGATACCCTGACCGATACGGTTGGGGCCGCCACCTATCACCATGATCTTGTCTTTATCGGACGGATTGGCCTCACACTCTTCCTCGTAGGTGGAGTACATATAGGCGGTATCCGTGGCGAACTCGGCGGCGCAGGTATCTACCCGCTTGTAGACAGGGAAGAGTTCATACTTGTGACGCAGTTTGCGCACTTCACTTTCAGAAACCCCCAGCAGTGACGCCAGGCGCGCATCGGAGAAACCTTTACGCTTCAACTTGCGCAGGAACTCCTGGGTAAGACCGCTCCAGCCACTTTCTTTGACCTTCTCTTCCTGCAGCACCAGATCTTCAATCTGCACCAGGAACCAAGGGTCTATGTTGGTGATGCGGCGGATACCTTCCATGGACATACCGGCGCGGAAAGCATCGGCGATATACCACGGACGCTCAGGGCCGACATCCTGCAACTCGTAACGTATCTTGGCCAGGGCTTCCGGCTCGTTGATATCCACGATAGGGTCAAAACCTGTCATCCCGGTTTCCAGGCCGCGCAGAGCTTTTTGCATCGACTCCTGGAAGGTACGGCCGATGGCCATCACTTCACCGACAGACTTCATCTGAGTGGTCAGGCGGTCGTTGGAGCCGGCAAACTTCTCGAAGTTGAAGCGAGGAATTTTGGTAACCACATAGTCGATAGAAGGCTCGAACGAAGCCGGAGTCAAACCGCCGGTAATGTCGTTCATCAGCTCATCCAGGGTAAAGCCCACCGCCAGCTTTGCCGCAACCTTGGCAATCGGGAAACCGGTCGCCTTGGAGGCCAGCGCAGATGAGCGCGATACCCGTGGGTTCATCTCGATGATCACCATGCGACCATCTTTGGGGTTGATACCAAACTGCACGTTGGAACCACCGGTTTCAACACCGATTTCCCGCAGCACCGCCATGGAGGCGTTACGCATCAGTTGATATTCTTTGTCGGTCAGGGTCTGAGCCGGTGCAACTGTGATGGAGTCACCTGTGTGTACACCCATGGGGTCAAAGTTTTCGATGGCGCAGACTATAATGCAGTTATCGTTACGATCGCGCACCACTTCCATCTCGTACTCTTTCCAGCCAATCAGCGACTCGTCAATCAGCAGCTCATTGGTCGGCGACAAGTCCAGACCTCGGGTACAGATCTCTTCAAACTCTTCGACGTTGTAAGCGATACCGCCACCGCTGCCGCCCATAGTGAAAGAGGGGCGAATGATGCAGGGGAAGCCCACTTCATTCAGTACCTTGTGCGCTTCTTCCATGCTGTGGGCAATACCGGCACGAGGACACTCGAGACCGATACTCTTCATCGCCTTGTCGAAACGGGCACGGTCTTCGGCCTTATCGATGGCATCGGCAGTGGCACCGATCATCTCGACGTCAAACTCTTTCAATACGCCTTTGGCTTCCAGTTCCAGGGCGCAGTTCAGCGCCGTCTGACCGCCCATGGTTGGCAGAATCGCATCGGGGCGTTCTTTGGCGATAATGTTGCGCACCACTTCCCAGTGGATAGGCTCGATGTATGTGGCATCGGCCATTTCCGGGTCTGTCATAATGGTTGCAGGGTTGGAGTTCACCAGAATAACCCGGTAACCCTCTTCTCTCAGCGCCTTACAGGCCTGGGCTCCCGAATAGTCAAACTCACAGGCCTGACCGATAACGATTGGGCCGGCACCCAGGATAAGAATACTTTGAATATCAGTACGTTTTGGCATTTTCTTCTATCTTCTCCCGGCGATTACAGCTTGACTTGGTGACGGTATTGCTCAATCAGTTCGATAAAGTGATCGAACAGAGGCGCACAATCGTGCGGCCCCGGACTCGCTTCAGGGTGGCCCTGGAAGCTGAAGGCCGGCTTGTCTGTCAGGTGGATCCCTTGCAGTGAGCCATCAAACAGCGACTTGTGAGTCACCTTGATGTTGGCAGGCAATGTGGCTTCATCGGCAGCAAAACCATGGTTCTGGCTGGTGATCATCACAGTGCCTTTGTCAATATCGCTCACAGGGTGGTTGGCGCCGTGGTGACCAAACTTCATCTTCAGCGTCTTGGCACCGTTGGCCAGCGCCAGCAGTTGGTGGCCAAGGCAGATGCCGAATACCGGGATATCGGTTTCGAGAATTTGCTGAATCGCCTTGATGGCGTAATCACATGGCTCCGGGTCACCGGGGCCGTTGGAGAGGAATACCCCATCCGGTGCCATCGCCAGCACTTCACTGGCAGACGTTTGTGCGGGAACCACAGTCACATCACAGCCTCTGTCTACCAGCATTCGCAGTATGTTCTGCTTCACGCCGTAGTCATAAGCCACTACCTTGTACTTGAGTTCTGACTCGGGAGTATCGACCGGCAGGCCGCTCTCCAAACGCCAGGTTCCCTTGCGCCAGGTGTAAGACTTGTCGGTCGTCACTTCCTTGGCCAAGTCCATGCCTTTCAGCCCAGGGAATGCCTTGGCGGCAGCCAGCGCCTTGTCTACGTCCTGCTCACCCACCAGAATGCAACCGGCCTGAGCGCCCTTCTCCCGCAGAATACGGGTCAGCTTACGGGTGTCGATATCGGCGATACCGACTACCTTGTTGGCTTTGAGGTAATCACTGAGGGATTGTTGGTTACGGAAGTTACTGGCGAGGAGGGGAAGATCACGAATAATAAGACCACAGGCATGAACTGCATCGGATTCTGTGTCTTCAGTGTTAGTACCGGTATTACCGATATGTGGGTAGGTTAGAGTTACTATCTGGCGAGAATAAGATGGATCGGTGAGGATTTCTTGATATCCGGTCATCGAAGTGTTAAAAACGACTTCTCCGACTGCGATCCCATCGGCACCGATTGCTGTGCCGGAAAATACGCTTCCATCTTCGAGTACGAGTAAGGCAGACTTTGTCAACGCGACCTCCGAGAAAAGAGCCAAGCCACTGAAATGTAATGTTTTTATCTTTGTTTAAAGTACCAATTTCCGCTAAAATACGAAATTTTGACAAATTCCGCGCATCCTACACGAGAAATAGCAATCCGTCTATAGCTTGGCGGACGAATTCGAAAAAAAACCGCCAATCGGCGGTTTTTTAAATAATGTCACAGGGGGTTCAACCCCAATACCTGTTGCATGTCGTAGAGCCCGGCATCCTGTTCCTGCAACCAAAGTGCCGCACGCATGGCGCCGTTGGCAAAGGTCATTCGGCTGGAAGCCTTGTGAGTGATCTCTAAACGCTCGCCCATATCGGCAAACATGGCGGTATGCTCGCCCACCAAGTCACCCGCTCTGATAGTGGCAAAACCTATGGTGTCGCGCTCACGCTCGCCGGTGATCCCTTCGCGGCCATAGACGGCGACTTTTTCCAGATCCCGCCCCAGTGTGTTGGCAATCACTTCCCCCATCTTCAAGGCGGTACCTGAAGGAGCATCCTTCTTGTGTCTGTGATGGCCTTCGATGATCTCTATGTCGGTATAATCACCCATGACTTCCGCCGCCAGTTCCAGCAGCTTCCACATCAAGTTAACCCCAACCGACATATTGGGTGCCAATACCACAGGGATCTGCTCGGCAAAGGCCTCAATCTGCGCCTTTTGCGCCGAATTGAAACCTGTAGTGCCTATCACTATCGCCTTATGATGGCGGGCGCACCAATCCAGATTGCTGAGGGTGCCTTCCGGGCTGGTGAAATCCACCAGCACATCGAAGTCATCCGCAACTTGATCCAGGCTATCGCAGACCCGGACATGAAGACAACCGACCCCGGCCAACTCCCCGGCATCGACTCCCACCAGAGTCGAGCCAGCGCGCTCGATGGCCGCGCCCAGAATGATCCGGCTGAAATGCGCGGCCGCTTCTATCAAGGTACGCCCCATACGGCCGCTGCTTCCGGCAACCGCAACTCTGACATGTCCACTCATAACTTTCTCCACATACAGGCTAAAAAAATCGCCTGAGTCAGACTCAAGCGATTTTGGTATTACAGAATGTCCAGCAGTTCCACTTCAAAGACCAGAGTGGAATAAGGCGGGATAGCCGCCCCGGCACCGCGCTCGCCGTAGGCCAGGTGATGCGGTACATACAGCTTGTACTTGGCGCCAACCGGCATCAGTTGCAGCGCTTCGGTCCAACCGGCAATCACGCCGGAAACCGGGAATTCGGCAGGCTGACCACGGGTTACTGAACTGTCGAATACTTTACCGTCGATAAAGGTACCGTGATAGTGAGTACGAACGTTGGAATCATAGCTTGGCTTCTCGCCTGAGCCTTCGTTGATGATTTCGTACTGCAGACCTGATTCGGTAGTCACCACACCTTCACGTTTGGCGTTTTCGGCCAGGAAAGCATTACCTTCGGCAGAAGCGGCTTCGGCAGCCTCTTCCTGCGCCTTTTGCAGGCGACGGCTGATTTCAGAGAAAGCAACCTGCATATCTTCCATGGAAACAACACTCTCTTTGCCGTCAAATGCATCGGCCAGACCGGCTTGAACGGCTGGAATATCCAGACCTTCGAAAGAGTTTGCGGCCAGTTGCTCACCCAACTGGCGGCCTACGCCGTAGCTGGCTTGTTGTTCAACACTGGTGAACTTATCAGACATAATCAGTTTACTCTCAGTTTATCTGTGAATTTTTCGCGGCACAGTGTAACACTTATCCGGGTTCAAGTGTTGCGCTTATTCGTATCCCTACGCTTTGTTCATTCGCCGAGTCTCAAGCCAAAATGGACAGAAGGCCGAGCCTCAAGCCGACTTTGTTAACCTCATTTTTGGCAAGAGCTAAATTTACCCTTGCTCGCCTGATAGAGCGGCATCATCTGCGCTTGTAAATCACGCAACTGGGCAATGCGGTTCTCATTGGATGGATGAGTCGACAACAGCTCCGGCCCCTGACCGCCCCCCGCCTTGGCCATGTTTTGCCATAAGGTCACCCCGGCTCCAGGATCGAAGCCGGCCCTGGCCATCAGCTCCAGCCCCATCACATCGGCCTCGGATTCCTGCGCCCGGCCATAGGGTAAGATATAGCCCACCTGCACCCCAAGCCCCAGGGCCGCCATGTAAAGATCGGCATTGGCTACTTGCCCCATCCCCAACGCCGTACCGGCCAACTGCATACCGGTATTGCTGAGTTGGGCCCGTGAGGCCTGTTCATTACCGTGCTGCGCCAACACATGCGCTATCTCATGGCCGATTACCGTTGCCAGTTGGTCTTCATTGTTGGCCACCTTAAGAAGCCCGGTATAGACACCGATATGACCACCAGGCAAGGCAAAGGCGTTGACCTGATCCGACTCAAACAGTACCCATTGCCAATGTTGTTGCGGCAATAAAGAGGTAATACGCTGCGCCACACAGGCAACATAGGCACTGGCGGCCTTGTCCTGGCTCTGCTTCTCTTTTGCTTTTATCTGCTCGAAAGAGGCGGTACCCATCTGGTTTATCTGCTCGGGCGAAAACAGTAACATCTGCGAGCGCCCGGTGGGCGACTGAGTAGTGGAGCAGCCTGAAAGAGCTCCCACAAAGAGTATGGCAAGTAGGCCGAAAATTCGGTTATTCATCTTTTATCTTCCGGTGATAAAGTTTCCCTGGATTTTACCTGAGTGTCACACGCAAGCACAGCTTGTCGTATCGCCAATGATCCCGCCGGCCAAAAGCCAGCTGCGCGTACAGCCAAGGCTTGAAAAAAGTTGACCTCTGGCTTGTCAGGCACCACACTGATTGAGATACATGGATACGGCAAACGCCGTTATCCACTTATAAGTGACTCTTTACCAAACGTCTTTTTATAGGTTCCAACTCATACAATGCTTGAAGAATTAGCCTTGGGGGGATTGCTGTTCAGTCCTTTGGTTCTCTTCGCACCTCTTGCGCTCGCACTCTGGTTTCTGACCAGACTGGTTCTTCACTGGACCGGGCTGTACACAAAAATCTGGCGAGTGGCCTGGTTCGAAGTCGCCCTGTTCGTGTGCTATCTGGCACTGATTATCTACCTGTTTGAGAGTTGACACTTATCATGGCAAAAGTACTGCGCATCTCCATTACCTTGCTTCTCGTGCTGGCAGCCTTAGTGGCCGGATATTGGATTTGGAATCACTACCTCTATTCCCCCTGGACCCGTGATGGCCGGGTGCGGGCCGAAGTCATTACCCTCTCGGCCGATGTCTCAGGCTGGGTCACTCAACTGAATGTTAAAGATAACCAACAAGTTAAACGTGGCGATCTGCTGTTTAAGGTGGACGATACCCGTTATCAAGCCGCCAGTACCGAATTGGCCGCCGAGCTGGAAAACAAGCTACACGCTTGGGAACTGGCCAAGCACAAATATGAACGGCGCAAGAATCTCACCGGCCGCGAGGTGATCAGTGAAGAGGATTTGGAAACTGCACGGATCAACACAGAGTTGGCCAAAGCCAGCTACAACTTAGCAAAGGCCAGACTCGACAGCAGCAAAATAGATCTTCAGCGCACTCAGGTTCACTCCCCCGCCGATGGCACCATAATCAACCTCAGCCTGCGTCAGGGCAACTATGTCAACCAGGGCAAGGCGGTATTATCTCTGGTTAAACAAGGCTCTTTCTATGTCACAGGTTACTTTGAAGAAACCAAGCTGCCACTAATAAAGGTAGGCCAAAAGGCCAAAATCAGCCTAATGAGCGGTGGCAAGCCGCTCAGGGGCGAAGTGATCAGCATAGGCAAAGCAATTGCCGATACCAATACCAATGCCAATGGTCAACTATTGCCGCAAATTCAACAGAGCTTCAACTGGGTCAGGTTGGCGCAGAGGATCCCTGTGGATATCAAGCTGGACCCGGCTTCGGAACAACATGAACTCAGCGCCGGATTGACGGTTTCCATCCAACTGCAAGCCGAAAAATAATATGCCCCTATCTCCCACGCTGGCGGTATTTCTGACCCCGGACAAGCGCACGCTAATCTTCGCCACCAAAGGGGTGATTGCCATGGCACTGGCATTGACGGCGGCGCTCTATCTGGACTTGGAGCGCCCCTACTGGGCGCTGGTATCGGCAATATTCCTGCAGATGCGCCCCGAAAGTGGCCTGGTGCTGGAAAAAGGTCTTTGCCAGATAATAGGCACCCTGGTAGGCGGGGTTGCCGGCATAGCTATTCTCAGCATTTTTTACGGTGCCCCCGAACTGGCCATGCTCACCCTGGCGCTGTGGTTGGGGCTCAACTCTGCATTGTCGGCCATGGTACGCCATATCAACTTTGTCTACGCCTTCGCCATGGCGGGGATCACCCCCTGTCTTATTGTGCTCTTAGTGATGGTAAGCCCAGCTACAGCAAACAGTGAAACCATCTTCGCCGTCGCCCACTCCAGGGTCAGCGAAATTATAGTCGGTGCCATCTGTGCCACTCTGGTGAGCCAGTTGCTGTGGCCAGTCAGAGTCACCGAAGGGCTACAAAAACAAACCCGTAAAATAGTCAACCAAACCCTGGAATACCTCACACTGGAGCTGGATCTCAACGGCTCCCATGAAAATCGCCATAATCAGATAGACGCAATTCTTGAATCACTGGCAGCAGCCAGCGACGATGCCAACGCTCTCAGCTACGAGGGTCCGGAAGGCCCGGGACGCAGTCGTGCGGCCAATTTGTTATTCAACAAGGTGTTATCATTGCTCGCCGTGATCCAGATATTCGGCCGTTTGCAGCGTAACCATGAAGAGTTGATGACAGGCACCCTCTCAGGGCTAATCCGTACCCTAAAAAGCAACTTCAAGGCGATGTCCGAGTCGGACGATTTCCAATTCTGTTATGAATTGGCACACAGGCAAAGGCGCGAAATCATCCACTTTCGCAACACTCATACCTGTATCAGCCCACTGGAATCGCGGCTGCTGAAAACCGCCTCGGAGCTGGCCAGCGATTTGGTGCTGGTGCTGCGGGCATTCAAGGCGTTGGAGTCACCGGATAAAACGCTGCTCAATGCTCCCGCAATGCAGACCCACAGAGATCCCCTGCTGGGGCTTATCACGGGTGTCAGAACCATGCTGATTTTCCTGATAGGTGCCGGGATGTGGATTGGCACCGCTTCCAGTGCGGCCCTGATGATAATGACTATGCCGGTGATCTTCTCCATCATGATGGCCAGACTGCCCTTACCCCTTTTGAGCATGATCCTGCGGCGACTACTGATAGGAGTAATGATAGCCATTCCTGTCGCAATATTTTACGCCCTCGGACTACTGGCCCAAAGCAGCGGCGATATTGAGATCATGTTGTTGGTATTGGCAGGCCCCTTCTTTATTGGTCTGATGGCCCTGGCCAATCAGGCCACCCTGCCCTACGGCCTTGGATTTTGCATACCATTTGCCATTTTGGTCAGCCCCGGCAAAGACATGAGCCAGGCTTTTGCCGTAGACAACACCCTGAGCAAGGCGATGGCCATCTTTGTCGGCGTCAGCATCCTCTATTGGCTGTTTAAGCTGGTGACTGAGCCAGGAGTCAAAATGATGCAGCAACGCCTACTCAACGCCACCCGCAAAGATCTGATTGAGATGGTCAAACAGGACAAGCCTGAAGACTGGTTTAATGCCCGTATGGCTGATCGCTTGCTGCGCTTGGCCAATTATGAACGCAGCAGCCAGAGCAACAACCGAACCCTGACCGACTTAGGCCTCACCGGCCTTAACCTGGGCCATGTATCAATGCGTCTGCGCCGCCTGCTGGCCAGCATCAGCGACAGCCAACTCGACGAACTACTGCAAGACTGGCAACTGGCGCTCGCCAACGCCTTTATCTTCTGTTCCCGCGGCGAAAATCCACCTGATTTCCGTAACAGTTGCGAACGCCTTTTAGCCCGGCTGCAAACCGATGGTTTGACACAGGAGCAACTGGAGATGGTTCAGGGGATGTTTGAGCGCCTGATAATGACGTTTGAGCGCAGCGCCGCCATGATAAGCAAGGCCAATGCACCCGCAACCCAAGCTGAGTCTGCGCCAAAGCAAGGGCAAGAGTCTGCGCCACCGCAAGAGCAAGAGTCTGCGCCAAAGCAAGGGCAAGAGTCTGCGCCACCGCAAGAGCAAGAGTCTGCTTCCGAACAAAAGCCTTAGGCAAAGACCTGAAGCTCAGCGCCATAAGTCATCCAACCCGATAGAAACTTGCAAACTACTTGACTGCTCAAGTAAGCAAACCAATACTTGCACAATCAAGTATTGATAAAGCATTGGTCAAGTTAATTTCGTTTCCAGAGGTTTCACAGATGACACAACCCATAACGACAAGCATTGTGCTTGCTATAACCGAGATGCACAGTCAACTGCAACGCAGTCTGGCAGGCAGGTTGTCGCTGCACGGTATCAGCTTCAGCGAGTTTTTGGTACTGAGACAATTGGCAAAGGCCGAGGGCAATAAACTCAGAAGGATCGACCTGGCCCAGGGTGCCGGGCTCAGCGCTTCGGGGATCACCCGCCTGCTTAACCCAATGGAAAAAATTGGTCTGGTAGACAAGGAAACTGCCAGCCGTGATGCCAGAGTCAGCCTGGTAGCCCTGACACCGGCGGGCACTAAGATTTTTACTGAGGCCGAGGTATCATTTCAGCAAGTCGCCGATGAGTTTATGTCACGCTTGAGTGAGCAAGAGCAACAACTGTGGCTAAGCCTGCTCCATAAGCTGGGTGCCTGAATATCAGGGCTCTGAATACCAGACAGTAACTCTGAACATTGCTATTCTAAAAGTGCTTAAATCCGCGGCCGGAAACAGCAGAAACGGCATAAGTATCGAGTGCGACATTCACGCCAGCTCAAGTATGACCCCAAAAAAAACCGATGCCTTGAGCATCGGTTTTTTGTTTCGGTAGAGCGCCGGTTAGCTATTCAAATCCTGAAAGAACTTTTTCACTCCATCGAAGAAGCCTTCAGCCTTGGGGCTATGTTTCTTGGATGCGCCGGTGACTGAAGTTTCAAATTCACGCAGCAGCTCTTTCTGACGCTCGGACAAGTTCACCGGCGTTTCCATCACCACTTTGCAAAGCAGATCGCCAACCGCGTGACTGCGCACCGACTTAACCCCTTTACCGCGCATGCGGAACATGCGGCCGGTCTGGGTTTCCGCCGGGATCTTCAGATTAACCTTACCGTCCAGTGTCGGCACTTCCACTTCACCGCCGAGGGCGGCCTTGGCGAAGGATATCGGCACTTCACAATAAAGGTTATTGCCGTCACGGACAAAGATTGGGTGCTCGCGCACAGTAACCTGTACATAGAGATCCCCCGCCGGGGCTCCGAATTCACCGGCTTCACCTTCACCAGCCAGGCGGATACGATCACCGGTATCGACACCGGCCGGAATTTTCACCGACAGTGTCTTGCTCTTTTCTATGCGGCCATCACCGTGACACTTGCTGCAAGGTTCTTTGATGATCTTGCCGCGACCATGACAGGTAGGACAAGGTTGCTGCACCGCAAAAAAACCCTGACGCATCTGTACCTGACCGGCACCGTGACAGGTACCACAAGTAGTAGCCGAGGTACCCTTCTTCGCGCCGCTGCCATCACAGAGATCACAGCTAACCAAGGTTGGGATCCTAAGCTCACGGGTAATACCACGCACCGCTTCTTCCAGCGACAGTTCCAGGTTGTAACGCAGATCTGAACCACGGGCAGCTTGACGATGCCCGCCGCGACGACCACCACCGAAGATATCCCCGAACACGTCACCAAAGATATCACCGAAATCAGCGCCGCCACCAAAACCACCACCGCCACGGTTAGGGTCAACCCCAGCATGACCAAACTGATCATAGGCAGCTTTTTTGTCTTCGTCGGTCAGGATCTCGTAGGCTTCTTTGACTTCTTTAAAGCTGGCCTCGGCCGCCTTATCGCCCGGATTGCGGTCAGGGTGATACTTCATCGCCAGGCGCTTATAGGCCTTCTTGATCTCCCGCTCGCTGGCGTCGCGACCGACGCCCAATACTTCGTAATAATCTCGCTTTGACATAATCTCACGCTTTCCAAGCTGGATTCACACAAGCGGGCGTTAGGGTTGCCCCGTAACGCCCGCCGGAATTAATCGAGTGTTACCACCCAATTACTTCTTGTCGTCTTTAACCTCTTCGAACTCGGCATCGACAACGTCATCGGCCTGGGCATTGCTGCTCTGGGCTTCGCCTTGACCTTGGCCTTGTTGTGCCTTGGCCTGAGCGATTTCCATCAGCTTGGCAGAAGCTTCTATCAGCTCTTGAGTCGCCTTCTCGATAGCTTCTTTGTCGTTACCCTTGGTGGCAGTTTCTACAGCGGCCATAGCGGTTTCAATCTTGGCCTTGTCGTCTGCTGCCAGAGCGTCACCGGCTTCTTCCACCTGTTTCTTGGTAGCGTGTACCAGACCGTCAGCCTGGTTGCGGGCGCTGACCAGTTCTTCAAATTTCTTGTCTTCCTCGGCATGAGCCTCGGCGTCGCGAACCATTTTCTCGACTTCATCATCAGACAGACCGGAAGAGGCCTTGATGGTGATGTTCTGCTCTTTGCCTGTCTTCTTGTCTTTGGCAGACACGTGCAGAATACCGTCGGCGTCGATGTCGAAAGTCACTTCAATCTGTGGCATGCCGCGTGGAGCAGGCTCAATACCTTCCAGGTTGAACTGACCCAGTGACTTGTTGGCGCTGGCTTGCTTACGCTCACCCTGCAGCACGTGAATGGTCACTGCGCTCTGGTTGTCGTCTGCTGTAGAGAAGGTCTGCTGCGCCTTGGTAGGAATAGTGGTGTTCTTCTCAATCAGCTTGGTCATTACGCTGCCCATGGTTTCAATACCCAGGGACAGAGGCGTTACGTCCAGCAGCAATACGTCTTTCACGTCACCGGCCAGTACACCACCTTGAATCGCAGCACCTACGGCTACCGCTTCATCAGGGTTCACGTCTTTACGTGGTTCCTTGCCGAAGAAGTTGGTTACCGCTTCCTGAACCTTAGGCATACGGGTTTGTCCACCCACCAGGATCACTTCGTTGATGTCAGACACTGACAGGTCGGCATCGGCCAGAGCCACTTTCAGAGGCTCCAGTGAGCGTTGGATCAGGTCTTCAACCAGAGATTCCAGTTTGGCACGGGTGATCTTAACCACCAAGTGCTTGGGACCTGTCGCATCAGCAGTGATGTAAGGCAGGTTCACCTCGGTCTGAGTGGTGCTGGACAGCTCAATCTTGGCCTTCTCGGCAGCTTCTTTCAGACGCTGCATAGCCAGAGGGTCGTTACGCAGATCCAGACCTTGCTCTTTCTTGAATTCGTCAGCCAGGTAGTTGATCAGACGGTTGTCGAAGTCTTCACCACCCAGGTGAGTATCACCGTTGGTTGCCAGTACTTCGAAAGTCTGGTCGCCGTCGTTGCTGTCGATTTCGATGATGGAGATATCGAAAGTACCACCACCCAGGTCATATACAGCAACAATGTTGTCGCCCTGCTTCTTGTCGATACCATAGGCCAGTGCCGCAGCAGTTGGCTCGTTGATGATACGCTTTACTTCCAGACCCGCGATACGGCCGGCATCTTTGGTGGCCTGACGCTGAGAGTCGTTGAAGTAAGCAGGTACTGTGATTACCGCTTCAGTCACTGGCTCACCCAGGAAGTCTTCAGCAGTTTTCTTCATCTTTTTCAGTACTTCAGCAGACACCTGAGGAGGTGCCATCTTCTTACCATGGCTTTCAATCCAAGCATCGCCGTTGTCGGCCTTGATGATTTTGAAAGGCATGATGCTGACGTCGCGCTGAACTTCATCATCAGTGAAGCGACGGCCAATCAAACGCTTGATGGCAAAGAAAGTGTTGGCAGGGTTGGTCACAGCCTGACGTTTTGCAGGTGAGCCAACCAGCGTCTCGTCTTCAGTGAAGGCGATGATAGAAGGTGTTGTGCGATCGCCTTCGGCATTCTCCAATACGCGAGCCTTGTCACCATCGAGGACAGCTACACAAGAGTTTGTTGTGCCTAAGTCGATACCAATAATTTTACCCATGAGGTCCTCCGAAAAATCTTTTCTTTCGAACTGAATATGTTTATCTGATTTCAGATATGGGGGTAAACTCGCTGTTTTCAAGTCCGTTGTAGATGGCCCCCAATCTTGCCTTACCCCCTATATAGGGGCGTAAAACTGCTTTACAAGGGCCAGGAAGAAAAAAATAGATTTTTTTGTACAATCTTTTTACGCATCGTCGGTGCCGGAGATCTTTTTTTGTTTAGCAGTACTGAATAAAATAGTGTCGATTGCGACCGTGGCAGAACCAGCCATAAAACAAGAGTAGAAACAGAGACCTCTAAAGTGAAAAAATCCCAGCTGGCCCTGATCTACGGAATGGCCGCCGTATTCCTCTGGTCCACTGTTGCGACCGCCTTTAAAATCGCCCTCGGCTTTTTCTCGCCGTTGCAACTGGTGTTTATTGCCGTTATCACTTCATCCATCTGTCTGGGGCTTATTCTTGCCTGGCAGGGGAAACTCACATTATTAAAGCAGCAGTTTCGCGCCCGGCCCTGGTTTTATCTGCAAACCGGAATACTGAATCCATTTCTATATTATCTGGTACTGTTCAAAGCCTATGATCTCTTGCCGGCGCAGCAGGCGCTGTCGCTGAACTACACCTGGGCGGTACTGTTGCCACTGCTTGCCGCCCCCATGTTGCAGCAAAAGCTGCAACTCAGCGACATGCTGGCGGCCATCACAGGCTACTTTGGAGTACTGGTGATAGCCACCGGCGGTAATCTGTTATCGATGGACTTTGAAAACCCCTTCGGTATTCTGCTGGCACTCTCCAGTACCCTGCTATGGTGCCTATATTGGATCATCAACACCAAAGACAAGGGCGATGCCATTGTCAGCCTATTGCTGAGTTTTTTGGTGAGTCTACCGCTGATAACCATCACCCTGCTGACAACAGAAAGTCTGCCCTCTTTGCATTGGCAAGCGCTGGGAGCCGGTGTCTATGTGGGGCTATTTGAGATGGGCGTCACCTTTGTGCTCTGGCTAATGGCACTGAGAACCACAGAGCGGGCAGCCAGCATCACCAATCTGGTGTTTCTGACGCCACTCATGTCCATGGTGTTTATTGCGCTGATATTGAAAGAAGCCATCACTCTGGCGACTCTGGTCGGTATGGGACTTATCCTGTCAGCCCTCTTGATACAGAAACTGCTGAAACCCAAGGCACCGAAAATGAAGGTAGTGTGATACGCCATATTAAGCCATTATTTAAGGGCAACGAAGATTCTCGGCCTTATCTGTGCAACTCGTCTAATGTTGGAAATTGATGATGGCCCTATGATGATGGCCCAATACCCAGGAACCGCCTCATACAGTAAGCGTCGGGTAAACTGGCACATAAAGGTAATGCCGTAGAAGGAGCTTTTTAGCCTCACAATCCGTTACCCCAAGAACCGATAGCCGATTGAATTTCTGTAAACTAATCCAAACTGTCAATTTAGAAAGCCAAATCCAACTGCTGTAGAGTTTCCTCTGCCGATGAGTGGCTGTCATCCTGGCTAACCAAGCCGACAGCGACACCCAGCAGGCGGATGCCACGGCCGTTGGCTCTTTGCAATGCCTGGGTCAGCAAGTCATCCAGCAGACGCACAGATAACTCTCTCGAGCGGGTTTCTATAGTGGTCTGTTTAAAGTCACTGAACTTGAGTTTGACCACCAGCTTTTGAATTTGCCTGTCTTTGGCTCCGCGCTCCAAACGGCGGGCCAACTCCTGCACCAACTGTGGCATCACCTGACGACACTGAGCCAGGGTATGGATATCCTCTGCCAGCGTGGTCTCTACCCCGACCGATTTACGCTCTCGGTTGATGGTCAGTTCACGCTCGTCTATCCCCTGAGCCCTTTCATAAAGTAAGCTTCCAAACTTTCCAAACCTCTGTTGCAATATGGCCAAAGGCACCTTCTGTACATCCGCACAGGTATGCAGCCCCATTTCGGCCAGTTTCTGAGCGGTGACCTTACCGACTCCGGGGATCTTGATAAGCGGCAGTTTTTTTACAAACTCAGGCAGCGCCTGTGGCGTGACCACATACTGGCCGTTGGGCTTATTGAGATCTGAGGCCACCTTGGCGAGAAACTTGACCGGAGCGATACCCGCAGAAGCCGTAAGGCCTGTTTCCGCCAGGATATCGGCGCGAATAGCCTCGGCAATTAGGGTGGCCGAACCTTGGTATAACGAGCTATCGGATACATCCAGATAGGCTTCATCCAGCGACAGAGGTTCAATCAGTGAGGTATAGCGGGCGAAGATGGCCCGGATCTCTGCCGAGACTTCCTTATAGACAGACATGCGCCCGGGGATCAGCAGCAGATCCGGGCAAAGCTTTAACGCATAGGCCGAGGCCATGGCAGAACGAACGCCAAATTTACGCGCCTCATAATTACAAGTGCTTATCACCCCGCGTCTGTCACTACTGCCGCCTACGGCCAAAGGTCGGCCACGATATTCTGGAAAATCACGCATCTCCACCGCGGCAAAATAGCAGTCCATGTCGATATGTATGATCTTTCTCAAGCTTGCTTTCCGGATCTCAAAGGGCTCGGTCGAGCCGGATATAAACAGAGTACTGTATATAAACACAGTTAACAAGCTGGGATAACGTAAAGATATTTCAATCGGGAGCAAAAAAGGAGATCCTGGGCTCTCCTTTATGGATTTGAAGCTCGTCTTAATCGATGCGGAACTGACCTATGTTACGCCCCAGAGCCGTGGCCAACTGTTGGAATGCCCGCATCTTTTGTGACAATTCTTCGCTGGCGCTCAGGGATTCATCGGAGCGGCCACGAACATTTTCAATGTTGCAGGCCACTTCTTCGGCCACCACAGCCTGCTGGCCTATCGCCGCGGTGATCTCCATGGTTTGCAACTGGATGGCATCCACTGCCGCGGTGATTTCTGTCAATGCTCGCTCAACCTCCAGTGTCAGGCTTTGGCCCTGGTTGGCCTCCCTGACTCCGGCTTCCATCACCTGTTCGGCTTGCTGTGCCTGTTGCTGCAGAGTCTGGATAATGCCCTGAATATTGGTAGTCGAGTCCTGGGTGCGGGATGCCAGGGTGCGCACCTCATCGGCAACAACCGCAAAGCCCCTTCCCTGCTCCCCGGCGCGGGCCGCTTCAATGGCAGCATTGAGTGCCAGCAGATTGGTTTGCTCGGCAATGGCGCGGATCACACTGAGCACCTCGCCTATCTCCTCTGAGCTGCTTCTGAGCGCCCGAATAACCCCGGCGGCTTGGTTAACCTGTGTGGAAAGTGAGTGCATTCCCTGACTGGCCTGCTGCACCACATCTGCGCCGTTTCTTGACTGCAACAGTGCCGTCTCGGCAAACTCGGCGGCTCGTTGGGCGCTGGTCGCCATCTCCTGGCTTGTGTGGGCCATTTCGGTAGCGGCAGTGGCCACTGAGGCAATTTCCTGTTTCTGGGCGCTGACAGAGGCCAGTGCGTTGTCACACACCTCAGCCGCGGCGGCAACCCCATTATCCACCCGACCACTGAGCTCACGGGTTTCCAGCAACAGACTCTGCACCTTGGCGGCAAAACGGTTGAATGCTGCGCCAAGACGCCCAAGTTCATCGGTGCGGTTGATTTCAATGCGGCGTGACAAGTCGCCCTCACCCTCGGCGATATCTTCCATGGTGTGCAGCAGGCTATTGAGATTACGCCGAAAAGGCAGCATCATCAGGAAAACGGTTAACGCCACCAGTAAAATAATCCCCACTGAGACCAGGCTGGTTTGCCAAAGGCTTTGCTTCACAGGAGCCTGAAACACTTCATTAGGCAACATAAACCCCAAATACCAGCGCACTTTGGGATAATCACCGCGAATGGCAATATAGCTCACTCGCTGCAATTCTCCCTGATAAGTGACTTCGGCAATACCGGCATCCCGGGTTTGCATTTCACGTTTCAGTTCACTAAAGCCCTGATTGTCACCGCTGAGATTGTCAATAACGGCCGCATCAGAGCCGGCGGGGAACGCTTGATTAAAACCCGGGAAGTACACCAGTTTTCCCTGCTCCGTCATCAAAAATGCCTGGCCTTCGCCCCGATATTTGATTGGCGCCAGCAGGTTTTTACCTATGGTATCGATGAGAATATCCATACCGCCTATGCCTATCAGGCGACCATTGGCATCCTTGACTACTGTCTTGACTGTGGCCGAGATTGAGCCGTCGTTAGCATCCACAGCCGGGTCGCCGACAAACAAACCATTTTTGTCTATCGCCTCCTGCCACCAGGGACGTTTGTTGGTGTAGTAGTCGGGATCGCCATCGTAACGGCCATTGAGATCAAAGTACTCGAAGGTATTGGCCGAGCCGAAGAACACCGACTTGATCTCCTTGTCCTGCTCGGAGAAAAAGTGAAAGTAATCCACCAGCTGTTGATAGCCGGGATCAAGACTGAGATCTAAGCCACGGCTATGGTATTTGGCAAACCAGTTATTGATGGCAGGGTTAGCAAAGACAGAGTGAATAATCTGCCCCTTGGCGTAGAAGTAGTTGCCGATTTCATTGGCCTTGAGGGTGATCAGCGCCGATATATCCTGATCTATACGGGCACGGGTATCTTCACTACTGCTCTTAACCATCACAGCCGCCACGATAGACAACAACAGCGCCAGGGCACCGGCGATAGCTAATACAAGTTGCAAACTGAGGGAACGTCTTATCTGCTCCATTGCGAGTCCTATTTGTTATATTTTTATTTAAGGAAACCTGCAATGTATCAGAATCTGTTAACAAATTTGACTATAAAATGGCAAGAAACAATATAATTTTCTATGTAAACAATCCACTGCACCAAACCGAAGTAATTCAGTGCCTTATTGCCCAACTTAAGTGCATTCAATTTAATTCAGGTTCAATGCAACATCAGATAGCAAAAGAGCCGCAATAGCGGCTCTTGTCGTAGTGGCTTTGATACCGTTACATCTTGGACTGGATGTAATTCTGTAGCCCAACCTTGCCAATAAGGCCCAGCTGTTTCTCCAGCCAATACATGTGGTCGTCTTCGGTTTCTTCCAGTAATAGCTCCAATAACTCCCGGCTCTGATAGTCCTTGAGTTGCTCACACAAGGTAATGGCTTCTCTCAGGTTGGCAGCAACCTTGTATTCATATTGCAAGTCGTTGTGGAGCATCTCCTGCACATTCTTGCCTATGGTGAGAGCGTCGCGACTGGCAACATCCGGAGTGCCTTCCAGAAACAGGATCCGCGCAATCAACTTGGCGGCATGCTCTCTTTCATCGTCCGACTCATGCTTGATCCGCTCATAGAGCTCATTCAGCCCCCAGTCTTCATACATATGGGCATGTACGAAATACTGATCCATTGCCGACAGCTCCCCGGTCAGCAGCTTATTGAGCACATCTATGACTTGCTGATGGCCTTTCATATCTGTCTCCTTATTCTGTCTCAATCTGTGATTGCAGATAGTTAGCCAGTCCGGTCAGGCCTATCAGCTCAAACTGAGCTTCCAGCCAATCCAGATGTTCCTCTTCATCTTCCAGCAGATCCTCAAGGATATCGCGACTGACATAATCACGCTCAGCCTCACACAAGGCAATGGCATCACGCAGCACTGTCAGTTGTTCTTCCAGCATCTGTTTGTCACAGGCCAGCATCTCTTCGCTGTGTTCACCTATGCGCAGCTTGTCCAGCTGTTGCAAGTTGGGCAGACCTTCGAGAAACAACACCCGCTCGATAAGCTTGTCGGCGTGTTTCATATCCTGAATCGATTTCTTGTAGGCTTTATGGTTGAGTCCTTCCAGGCCCCAGTTCTTGAACATGCGGGCATGAAGGAAGTACTGATTGATGGCTGTCAGCTCACAGGTCAACACCTTGTTGAGCTGGGAAACCACTTTGGGATGACCTTTCATTATCTCGTCCTTTAGCTTTGATTAAACTTGATCCAAGTCAAGTTTTCCCAGCCTAGCCTAAAGTAGGAGGCATTACAAATTAACCTTTAATTTCACCAACTTACAAAAGGCAACCATTATCATTTTGACTATGATTAGCAAGAAAACTTTGTGTTCAAGTGATTAAAAAAGCTCAATATCATCCTCAATTTGTGGTCCTTCGAGCTTGCCTTCCGCCAGCAGTTGCCCATAAAACGCTACTTGGTTACGGCCATTGCCTTTAACAAAATACAGTGCATTGTCAGCCTGATTGAGCAAGGTGCCGGGATCAACCCGGGGATCGATTCCCACAATGCCCATAGAGATGCGGATCCCGCCTAAACGCTCCTGCTGCAATTGAGCCAAATTCTGGGTGAACTCCTGACACAATTCGATAAGTGCCCTGCGGCTGCGCGGCGCCGGCAAGATAACAAACTCATCACCGCCGAAACGGAACATAAGATCCTGAGCACTGAACACCTGTTTCATCAGCGCCGAAACCTGCAACAAGACTTCATCGCCATAGAGGTGACCGAAGGTATCGTTGATTTTCTTGAAGTAATCTATATCGAAGATGCAGATCCACAACTTGAGCTCCTCGTCGGCATCCTGACTTGCCTGCGCTTGCTCCTGCAGGAGGTCGCAGGCAATCTCCACCGAGCTATAAAGCTGTGGCAAAAAGGCCTTGCGGTTTAATAAATTGGTCAGGCTGTCGGTTTCACTCTCCACCACTATGTGAAAATAGTTCTCATAGACCTTGGCGAAACCTCTGAGTAGAACCCTGTCTTGCTCAGTCAATAAAGGCGCGCTGACCAAGAGCACCTTGGTGAGTTTGTCATTGATGATAATAGGAACGGCCAACTCCTGATGCAAACCGTTGGAAAAACAGATCTCCCTTCGTTGTTCAATACAGAGTTTGACCGACACCGCCAAGCTGGCGCTACTGACATTGCGCTGGCCATCCAGGCCCCCTTTACGCTTGGTCAGCTTATCCACATCCAGGATACACACCTCATCTATACTGAGCATTTGCGATACAGTGGACACCAGGCTCTCGGCCAGCGAATCCAACTGCCGCTGCTCGGTCAGTTGTACCACAGAATCGAGAATAGCTTCCGGTTCCCGGTTCATCGGCATATCTCCTCTACAGAGCGCTTGTCCATGCCACAGAGTGTAGTACAAGAGAAATTGACGAGAACGATGGACGAAGAAAAGGCCTCCGAAGAGGCCCTTTTTCAAATAATTCTATCTTTGGTTAAACGCTCGCGCCGGGCTTCTTCTGCCGCTTCACGGGCCTTGCGTTTATCACATGGCTCATCACAATCACAGGCTTTTTCTATGCCCAAGACCCCGAGGCCACCACAGCTACCCTGCACCGCCTTGCGCTTGATTAAATAGCCCACAGACATCAGCAGGAAAAATGCCAGCAGTATCACAAAGGCTGCAATAAAAGTACTCATAAAGGCTCCAATTACTCTAGTCGACGAAGGCTTTAAACGCAGAGCTATAGTATACCTTAAACCCTTCGTCCTGTTTTTCAATCAGCATGATGGCCAGCTTTTCCTTTTCGGCCAGGGCCAGTGAGGCTTCTGTGCCCATCACCATCATGGCAGTGGCGAAACCATCGGCCGTCATACACTGAGGGTGCAACACAGTGACAGAGGCCAGTCTGTGCTCTACCGGAAAGCCGCTGCGGGGGTCAATAATATGAGTAAAGCGCTGTCCGTCTTCCTCATAGTAGTTGCGATAATCACCCGAGGTCGCCATGGCCATGGTGCCCGGCTCTATCACCTGTTGCACGGCCAGGCCATTATCCGCCGGCTGCTCTATCGCCACCCGCCAGGGTTTGCCATCGCCTTTGCTTCCCTTGACGCTGATCTCACCGCCAATCTCCACCAGATAACCTTTGGGCTGATACTTATCCAGCAAATGAGCCACTTTATCGACCCCAAACCCTTTGGCTATGGATGACAAGTCCACATAGACGCTGGACTGAGTCTTGCTGAGCCGGTCCCCTTCTATTTGAATGGCATCTATGCCCATTCTTGCCTTGGCGTTGGCTATCTGCTCGGCAGAAGGCACTTCCAAAGGCCGCTTATCCGGGCCAAACCCCCACAGGTTGACCAAGGGTCCCAGGGTAATATCGAGCGCGCCGTCGGTGAGCTGATATAGTCTAATTCCTTCACGAATATTGGTAATGGTATCGGCGGAAACGGCCTGGCTTTGGCCTGGCTTGAGCTGATTGAAACGTGAAAGCTCGGAGTCGGGCCTGTAGGTCGACATCTGGTCGTTCACCTGCTCCAGCGCCATATCGATTTCAGCCTGTAACAACTGAGCATCCGGCAAGCGCTCACTGTTGACCACCTTAATGTGATAAGTGGTGCCCATGGTGCTGCCGGAGAGTGCAATCACATCATCCTGACTACTGCACCCAGAAACAAAAAAGGCCAATCCTATGAGGACCAGCCAATTTGCCAGCGTTGTAAACTTAGCGGTCTTGAACTGCATACTATGAATTTCCCTTACAAACTGGCACTGCCAAAAGGCAGTGCCAGGGAATGAACTAATGCTTAGCCACCGAAGTCATCCAAGAGGATATTTTCATCTTCAACGCCAAGATCTTTCAGCATAGCAATTACCGCTGCGTTCATCATTGGAGGTCCACACATGTAGAACTCGCAATCTTCAGGGGCTTCGTGCGACTTGAGGTAGTTCTCATAGAGCACGTTGTGAATGAAGCCAGTGTAGCCATCCCAATTGTCCTCAGGCTGAGGATCGGACAGGGCCACATGCCAGACAAAGTTATCATTCTCTGCCGCCAGGCCATCGAAATCTTCAACATAGAACATTTCGCGCTTGGAACGAGCACCGTACCAGAAGCTCATCTTACGCTTGGACTTAAGACGCTTGAGCTGGTCGAAGATATGAGAACGCATAGGCGCCATACCTGCACCACCGCCGATAAAGACCATTTCAGCATCGGTATCTTTGGCAAAGAACTCACCGAATGGGCCGGAGATAGTGACTTTATCACCTGGCTTGAGACTCCAGATGTAAGACGACATCTTACCACAAGGCAGACTCAAATTCCGTGGTGGAGGTGTGGCAATCCGCACGTTCAGCATGATAATACCGAACTCTTCCGGATAGTTAGCCATAGAGTATGCACGAATGGTTTCTTCATCAACCTTGGATTCCAGGTTGAAGAAACCAAAGTGTTCCCAGTCACCACGATACTCTGCTGGAATATCGAAGTCTTTATACTTCACATGGTGAGCAGGGGCTTCAATCTGAATATAACCACCTGCACGGAAAGGTACAGACTCGCCATCAGGGATCTGCAGCTTGAGCTCTTTAATGAAGGTTGCCTTGTTATCGTTGGAGATAACAGTACATTCCCACTTCTTGATGCCGAAGATCTCTTCGTCCAGCTCAATTTCCATATCTGACTTGACGTTAACCTGACAAGACAGACGGCAACCCTTACGGGCATCACCCTTGCTGATATGATCCAGTTCGGTTGGCAGAATATCACCGCCACCGGACTTAACGTTGACACGACACTGACCACAAGAGCCACCGCCACCACAAGCAGATGACACGAAAATACCGTTGTTGGCCAAAACGCCCAGCAACTTGCCACCGGCAGCAGTGGTAATCGCCTTGTCTGGGTCACCGTTGATGCCAATAGTAATATCACCGCTGGAGACCAACTTGGATTTGGCGAACAGGATCACCAGTACCAGGATCAGAACTATCGCGGTAAACATACTCACACCGAGGTAAACCTCGAGCGGAGTAGACTTAAAAATACCAAGAATATCCATTAACTTATCCTTAGAGGTTCAATTTCGGAAGCCGCTTGGTGCCCCTTAAAGGGACACACCAGAGAACGACATGAAACCTAAGGCCATCAGACCTGCAGTGATAAAGGTAATACCCAGACCACGCAGACCATTAGGCACATCAGCATACTTCAGCTTCTCACGGATACCGGCCAACAGGACGATAGCTAATGCCCAGCCAAAACCGGAACCGAAACCGAACACCAGGCTCTCACCCAGGTTGTAGTCACGTTCAACCATGAAAGATACCGCACCGAAAATCGCACAGTTTACTGTGATCAGCGGCAGGAAGATCCCCAAGGCGTTGTAGAGTGGCGGGAAGTACTTATCCAGAGCCATTTCCAGGATCTGAACCAAGGCTGCGATAACACCGATAAAGGTAATGAACTTAAGGAAGCTCAGATCGGCATCCGGTACACCTGCCCAAGCCAGTGCGCCAGGAGCCAGAATACCTTGATAGATTATCTGGTTAACAGGTACTGAAATGGTCAGCACCACGATAACCGCAACCCCAAGCCCCATGGCCGTCTTCACTTTCTTGGAAACTGCCAAGAAGGTACACATCCCCAGGAAGAAGGCCAGTGCCATGTTTTCGATGAAAACAGAGCGAATTAACAAACTGATATAATGTTCCATCGCGCTTACCCTTTTGCTTCTACTTGCTCTGGCTTATAAGTGCGGATTATCCAAATCAGAATACCGATCAGGAAGAAGGCACTTGGCGGCAGCAGTAACAGGCCGTTGGGCTGATACCAGCCACCGTCTGATACTTTGGAAAGTATCTCGACGCCAAACAGCGAACCGTTACCAAAGAGTTCACGGACAAAACCTACGCTCATCAGTACCAGACCATAACCCAGGCCATTACCTATACCATCCATAAAGCTCATCAGCGGCGGGGTCTTCATCGCATAGGCCTCGGCGCGACCCATCACGATACAGTTGGTAATAATCAAACCAACGAATACCGACAGCTGCTTGGCGATGTCATAAGCGTATGCCTGCAACACCTGATCCACCACGATTACCAACGAAGCAATAATGGTCATCTGCACAATAATCCGCACGCTGGCAGGAATATGGTTACGTATGATGGAGATAAACAGGTTGGAAAACGCGGTTACCGCCGTCAGTGCTATGGTCATAACCAATGCGGTTTCCAGCTTACTGGTTACCGCCAGGGCACTACACACCCCGAGGATCTGCAGCGCAATAGGGTTATTGCTGACTATAGGTCCGGTGAGAACCTGTTTGAGTTCTTTACTATCGGCCATTAGCTCAATCCTCCATTGCGTGCTTTTTCAATAAAGCGAGCAAAACCTTCCTCGCCCAGCCAGAATGTCAGCGAGTGCTGAACACCATTACTGGTCAGGGTTGCACCAGACAAGGCATCAACACCATGAGCTGACTCGGCAACGGCGGGGTTTTTGGTCACAGTAATAGCTATGTTACCCTGCTCGTCAAATAGCTTCTTACCCTGCCATTTGGCTTTCCAGCTTGGATTTTCAACTTCACCGCCCAGTCCCGGAGTTTCCCCTTGGTTGTAATAAACCAGGTTCTGGATGGTGTTCATGTCAGGTTCCAAAGCCAGGAAGGCGTACATGGTTGACCACAGGCCATAGCCATGAACCGGCAGGATAACGCTGGTCACTTTACCGGCATCATCACGCACCAGATAAACCACGGCGTTTTTGGCAATCCGCTTAACCGAAGCAATGTCATGCTCAGGCACCACAGAGGTGGCAGGATCACGAGAGGCTTTCTGTTGATCATAGGTATCGCCGTTGATATCTGTGACTTCGTCACCGGTTTTCAGCTCGATAACCTTGGCTTCAACATACTTCTTGTAAGTTTCCAAAACCACATCTTTGCTGACCTTGCCGGATTTGGTATCGATCAGATTGGCGGCTTCCAGAATAAACTTCTGCTTATCCAGCAGCTTGTTTTCCTGCTGGGTTGGCTTGAGCAGTACCGCTGCGGTCGATACGAAAATCGAGCAGACAAGACACAGGCCAACGACAACAAATAGCGTTCTTCCGAACGAATCCTTATTACTAGCCACGAGCAATCCTCCGCTTGATGTTTGCCTGGACTACAAAATGGTCAAACAGTGGCGCAAACAGGTTGGCAAACAGAATCGCCAGCATCATGCCCTCAGGGAATGCAGGGTTGATGACACGGATAAATACTGCCATGGCACCTATCAGGATACCGTAAGCCCATTTGGCCTGGTTGGTGAAGGAAGCCGACACTGGGTCAGTGGCCATAAACATCATACCGAAGGCAAAGCCACCCAGAACCAGGTGCCAGTACCAAGGCATGGCAAACATATGGTTGGTTTCAGAACCGACCAGGTTCAGCAACAGAGATACGGCAATCATACCGACCATCACGCCGCCGACAATGCGCCAGGAAGCGATACGGGTATAGATGATAACCAGACCACCGAGCAGGATAGCCAGGGTAGAGACTTCACCGACAGAACCAGGAATAAAGCCAAAGAAGGCGTCCCACCAGTTCTGGTTGAAGGCGTAGTCCAGAGTACCTGAAGCTGCTTGACTCAGCGCGGTAGCGCCGGAGAAACCGTCGGCAACGACCCAAGAAGTGTCACCGGACATATTCAACGGATAGGCAAAGAACAGGAAGGCACGACCGGCCAGTGCTGGGTTGAGGAAGTTACGTCCGGTACCACCGAACACTTCCTTGGCCACAACCACACCAAAGGTGATACCCAGTGCCACCATCCACAATGGGATAGTCGCCGGCAAGGTCAAGGCAAACAGCACAGAGGTTACGAAGAAACCCTCGTTGACTTCATGACCACGAACCGAGGCGAACAGCACTTCCCAAATACCACCGACCGCGAAGGTCACTGCATATATAGGCAGGAAGAAACAGGCGCCATACCACATCAAGGTGGCCCAGCCGGAATCGGCTGTCAGCTGAGTACCGAAGAGCTCAAACAGACCCACCTGCCAAACATCGGGAGTACCGAAGCCAGCGGCCAGGGCGATTTGCGCCTGTAGACCCACGTTGTACATCCCGACAAACATGGCGGGGAAAGTACAGGCCCAGACAGTAATCATCATGCGTTTCAGATCCAGGTTATCGCGTACGTGGGTCTTGCCCTTGTTCACTTTACCCGGGGTGTAAAAAATGGTCGCTGCGGCTTCATAGAGCGCATACCACTTCTCGTATTTACCGCCCTTTTCAAATTGCGGTTCAATACGCTCAAGAAAATCTTTCAAGCTCATAAGCCTTCCCTCTCGACGGTCTCCAAGCAGTCACGCAGGTATGAACCATAGTCATACTTACCGGGACATACGAAAGTACACAGTGCCAGGTCTTCCTCATCCAGCTCCAGCGCACCCAATGCCACGGCGCCATCGGTATCACCAGAGATAAGATCGCGCAGCAACATAGTGGGCAGAATATCCAGAGGCATCACCCGTTCATAGTTGCCAATAGGCACCATGGCCCGCTCGGAACCACCGGTACTGCTGGTCATATTGAACAGTCGGGAAGGACTCAAGTGGCCCAGGAAAGCACGGGTAATGGAGTATTTATCGGATCCAGGCATCACCCAACCGAAGAACTCTTTCTCAGTACCCTCTTCAATCAGGGTCAACTGCTGGAAGTAGCGTCCCATATAAGCATGAGGACCTATTGCAGTACGGCCGTTAAGCACAGAACCTGAGATAACCCGAACTTGGCCATCGGCTTCGTCTTGGGTCAGGGCTTGTGTGCTGGCACCCAGCAGAGTGCGCACTAAGCGAGGGTTCTTGGCTTTGGGGCCAGTGATGGCCACTACGCGCTGGTTGTTCAGTTCACCTGTGGTAAACAGCTGACCGATCGCAATGACATCCTGGTAACCCAGGTACCATACGCTGCGACGGGCAGAGGCAGGCATCAAGAAGTGGATATGAGTCCCAGGCAGACCCGCTGGATGGGGGCCAGCAAACTCTTCCACTTGGGCATTAGCCGCTGGAATGTCTGCTCCTGGTGCTTTACAGACGAAGACTTTGTCTGTCAGTCGGGCCAGTACTTTCAGGCCGTTGACGAAATCGTCTTTATGCTCAGCGATAACAACTTGAGGATCGCCCGCCAGTGGCTGGGTGTCCATGGCTGTCACGAAGATAGCCGCTGCTGTCGCATCCACTGCCGGCACCTTACTGAAAGGACGGGTGCGCAATGCGGTCCACATACCTGATTCAATCAGATTATCGCGAACCTGCTGCGGTTCCAGAGTATCCAGAGCCTGGGCATCATACTTGGCAAAAGAGACGGCGTCGTCCCCTTCTATGTCTATGACGACCGACTGCAGAACACGTTTGGCGCCGCGGTTGATTTCTAATATTGTGCCACTGGCCAAAGCCGTATATTTAACGCCAGGATTCTTTTTATCCTCAAAAATCACCTGACCTTTTTGCACTTTATCGCCCACTTTGATCTTCATCGTTGGACGTAAGCCAATATACTCTTCACCCAAAGTAGCTACGTGTTTAATGGCTGGGCCATCATGGATAACTTGCTTTGGTCCGCCTGCTATAGGCAAATCCAATCCTTTCTTAATTGTAATCATATCCACATGCACTACGTTTTGAAGGAAAGACAATGCGCCGCGTTCCTGCTAACCCCCGACTCTCACACAAAAAAATCGAGCGTTGAGCTAGCGCAGATTTATCACAGAAATGCGATCGCAATCACGCTGGTCGCGCGCATTTTACCCCAATTGAAACGCTATCGCCACGAAAATTGTAGTGTTTTAACCTGCTTTCAAAGTGACCAAGAGAGAATTGAGCCAAACGAGTTAAGCAGAGATAGCGACAAGCAGGCAAAAGGCAGGATTTTGTCCTGACTCATAAATTTATACCTTTAATTTTTAAAGAAATAATCGACTAAATAGTCGAAAATACTTATTTCATCTTCACAGCTTTACCGGGGAGGCTCTGCTTCAAAATTTCATTCGATAGCCCAGCTGTAAACGTCGACCAACACTTGCCAACAAACCACTGTCATTTTCACGTAACGGACTAGCGTCATCGAGCAGATCCTCGGCGCGAAAATAGAGCTGATGTTTTGAGTTGAAGTCATAACTCAGCAGCAGATCCAGCTGCATGCTGTCCTTAGCCGTCACCTGAGGGGTAAGGCTTGCCACTTCTGAACGATATATACCCTGAGCTCTGGCCTTAAAGCCGCCCCACTCCAGACCGGCATGAAGACTCAAGGCATGCTCAGGCAACCAGGGCAACTGCTCATCGACCATCAGGCAAGGTCCACTCAGCATAAGGCAACCCGAATGCTGCGCCTCGGCTTGGGTATAATGATACTTGAGCCCCATGGGCCAATTGACACTGCCTGAGTCCAGCCGGTAGTCGAGCGCCAGTTCGGCGCCTTTAACATCCACTTCTCCGAGATTGTATTGATTGAGGCGCAGCACTGGGTCGCAGAAGCTATTTGCGGTGCAATCAAAATGTAGATTGTCGAAGTCTCGCTGGTACAGGCTCAGTGCACTTTTCAGCCTACCTGACTCAAAGCGGCCACCGAGTTCATATTGCCAGGCTTGTTGGGAGCGTTGCCCCTGGTTGCCGGGGCTCGCCGCCGCCCAGGCCCTGCCGGCACTGATGAACAGGCTCAGTGCCTCCCCGCGCCAACTGAGCTTGGCCGTGGGTAACCATTCACTTTCAGAGAAATCCGCGGCTGAAAGCGGCACTGTTTCGCTACTGCGCTCCAAGCTGACATCTTCATAGCCGACGCCGAGCTCCAGAGTCACGGCCGACCAGTTGAGCTCAGCCGTCACCGCCGAGCTCCAGACACTGGCCTTGTCATCAATCCTGACACTCAGACTCTGCGCAGTATCACTCAGTCGTCCATCCTGCCATAACCAACTCCCCAGGCCGGGGGCCTGCTCGGCCTTGTCTCTGTGCCAGCGGGCACTGTAACTCACCTTGTGGCGACCATACTGAGTAATGGCCTGAGTCTGGATCCCCATAGCCTCGAAGTCATCATCACGGCGAAAGTCGACCAATGAAACCGCGCCGATAGCATCGGCATCCAAGGCCGCCAGTTGCTCCAGCACGTCACCTTGAATAAAGGCGCCATCGGCAAAACTCATCTGCAACTGCGAGCTGTGATGGCTATGGTAGTAAAGCTCGGTAAACACTCGAGAGCCGGCGCTAGGCTCAACGCGGTGGGACAGCTGATATCTGTGACTGCGGTTCTTGAGTCTATCCTGCGTGGCAGCGCCATACACCAGTTCAGGGTTCAGTTGCCAATCGGCAGCCGTCAGCCCCATTCCCGGCAAAAACTGCCGCAGCTGTGAATACTGATACTTGAATTCAGTATGTTGCCGACTGCGGGCACCCGGCAAGCTGTTGGCCGCTATCTTGAAAAGGACCTTGGTCTGGCTGTCGTCTTGCCCCTGCTCGGCGCTTCTCGGCTCCTGCCAGGGTTGCTGGCGCCTGTGGCTCGCCTGCAGCAACACCTTATAATCATCGGCATCAATCAGGCCGCGGCCCTCGGCGCCCCAACCTTTATCTTCATTGCCTTGAAGCCGCACGCTCTTGCCCGGAGATTCCTGCAACCCCAGGCTTTGGGTTTCCAAAACGCCAAAACTGCCGCTACCGCCATAGAACAAGCTACCGGCGGCATTGGCCCTGCTGGCAACCAGGGTATCGGGATCCGGCAGTTGCCACAAATAAGGTGCAGAATAAGGTGCCGGCGCCAGATTGACCCTGTCTTCGATAATCGCTATTCCGGAATGGCCGCTGCCACCGGCGCCGCGGATACTGAAACTGGCAGGCAGGGTTGGGATAAGCTCGCCACCGGCAGTCAATTGCCGCTCGGCCGAGTCATAGTACATGGCATTGATTGCTGCGGGCTCAAAAGCCGGATGGTCAGCAGCCAGAGGCTCGGAAGCGTGCGCCCACGGCCCGGCCAAACTCCCGCTCACCAAAACGGCCACTGCACTCACCTTAAGCAAGCCACGCCTCTGACTCATATCCCAATCCCCTATCAGCAGTTACCGCACTTTTGATGTTATATTTTTGTAAACTAACTGATTTGCGAATAAAAAAAAAGCGACTTGAGTAAATATCAAGCCGCTTGATTGAGCGAGGTAAGCCGGGCGGGATTAGAGCTGCTTCAGCAGTTCCTCACTCAACTTGAGATCGTCGTTACGGTTAACGCTGACACCGGCGGCAATAATATTGCGGGCAATATCCTGCGCCTGCTCCAGAGAATGCATCTGATAGGTACCGCACTGGTATTCGTTCAGCTCGGGAATAGCCTTTTGATCTTGTACCTTGAGCACATCTTCCATGGCTGCCAACCAGGCATCGGCAACCCGGCCTTCTTCCGGTGTCCCGATAAGGCTCATGTAAAAGCCGGTGCGGCAACCCATGGGTGAAATATCTATGATCTCCACTCCGTCACCATTGAGGTGATCGCGCATAAAGCCGGCAAACAGGTGTTCCAGAGTATGAATGCCACGCTCGCTGAGAATATCCTTGTTGGGCGCGCAAAAACGCAGGTCAAATACCGTAATGGTATCGCCCTTTGGTGTGCTCATGGTCTTGGCCACCCGCACTGCCGGTGCCTCCATCTTGGTATGGTCCACGGTAAAGCTGTCTAACAATGGCATGGGTATTCTCCCTTGGATGGCAAGCAGGCTTGCACTGTTAAATGGTTTCGTGTCTCAAAGCGCTATTATTACAGCGCCAAAACACAAATGCAGCCCCTGGAGGCGGTTTATCAAGCCAGGACTTTTAACCTCGGCACTTGGGCGACTCAGGCACAGCGCTTTGGGCATCCCATTCAGCCTGAGTATAAGTATGCATGGACAGAGCGTGCACGCCATTGGCCAGTTCTTCCGCCAAGGCCTGATTCACTTCTCTATGGCGAGCCAGCAGACGCTTGCCATCAAAGGCTTCACTGACAATGATCACCTTGAAGTGCGTCTCTGAATTAGGCGGCACATGGTGATTGTGGCTCTCGTTGATGACTTCTATATGACTCGGCGTCAGGGCGAGGTGCAACTTCTGCTCTATGGTTTGGGCAACGGACATGGTAAAACCTGATATAAGCTGTTGGGATTGGCGGCAGGTTACTGCGTCGGCGAACAAAGATCAATCCGGCAATTTTCAACCACCAGGGGGATGAAAACCCAATTTGAGCCGCCGATAGGTGAGATTGAGCCTGGGCTCTGTGAGTTTCAGCCTTCTTGGCAACGCATGTTGCCATTCCTGCTGCATCGGCCAGCGCATCAACAAGAGATCGCCCGAGTTAAGCCTCAGCCGCAGCTTCTCGCCGCTTTGCTTGTGTCTCAAATCAAAATCGCGCCCGGCGCCCAGGCTAATTGAAGCGATATCAGCCCCCTCTGCCAGCTCAGGTTCATCGTCGCTGTGCCACCCCATGGCGTCGCGGCCATCGGCATAACGATTTACCAGCACGCCATTGCTGCCAAGCTGCCAATCCCGATCCAGCTTTTGCCTTAGCCGTAACAGATATTTGGGCCAGGGAAGCGCCCTGACCAATAACCCTGAGTAGCGATAATCACAGCCGGGATCGCCAAACCACGCCTGAGTACGGGGAATGGCGTGACGCTTACCGAATATCTCAAGCTCGGGGCGAGTCAGGGGATAATGCTCCGCCTCGCGCCAAATGGCTTCCTGCTGGGCTGGATTGAGATAACCGCGCACCAGCAACATAGGCGGTTGCTCAAACCGCTGCACGCCTGTTGCCGACTCAGCAGATGAGCCAGGCTCAAGTGCAAACAGCGACTGCTGTATCTCTTTTGAACTCATGTTTAATCTCATCTTTGAACTTCATGACATTGTTTCTCTGTGGCTTATTGCCGGGCTTAAGCCTTCTCTATTACATAATGACCAAGGCAGATTTTCGCAAATATCGCCTTGAGCGCCAGTATTTGCGATAATCCGCGCAAATTCGTCCTTTAAGCCCAGTTATATGACCAGCCAGTTCTCAGCCGCTGATATTCAGCTCACTCTGCACCGCTATCCCGAAGAGCAGGAATCCAACCTCCAGGCCTGGGATGCCGCCGATGAACACCTGCTCAAACAACTCGCCGAGGAACAGGCGCCTCAATCTGTGCTTATTATCAACGACAGCTTTGGTGCCCTGCTGTGCGCCATTCGCCGACGTTACCCAGATGCAAAGATTCACTGGAGCTCGGATGCCCGCACTTCCCACCTTGGCGCTCGACAGAATCTTGAGAAAAACCATCTCAGCGCTGCCGACATTCACTGGCTAAACAGTCGGGAAATGCCTGCTTGTGTACCCGATACCATATTGCTGAAGCTGCCCAAGAACCTCAACTTTTTTGCCTGGCAGTTGAGCATGCTGGCCAATATGCTTCCCGCCGGTACCCGGGTATTGATTGGCGCCAAGGCCAAATCCATCAATCAAGCCTTGTTGGCCCTGATTGGCAAACATCTGGGCCAGGCCAGCGCCAGTCTGGCATGGAAAAAAACCCGGGTGATTACCGCTTTTGCCGATGGCCAGGCACGCGAATTGCCTGCCCCCAGCGAGTGGCCCCTTGGCGAATTCGGCCTCAACATCTGTAATCTCAGCAATGTATTTGCCGCCGGCAAACTGGATATCGGCGCCCGTTTGATGTTGGCCAACCTCCCCGAAGGTGAGTTTAGCTCTGTGGTGGACCTGGGCTGCGGCAATGGCGTTTTAGGGCTGGCGGCGGCCAAACGTTATCCCGAGGCGAGCATTCACTTTGTCGATGACTCAGAGATGGCCGTGGAAAGTGCCAGACTCAACTGGCAGGGCAATGGCTTTGAAGCCGAACGCGGCCACTTCTATTGGGATGACTGTCTGAGTCATTTGAGCGCCGGCGTCGCACCGGATCTGGTGCTCTGTAACCCGCCGTTTCATCAGGGAGAGGCCATCACAGATCATATTGCCTGGCAGATGTTCCTCGATGCCAGACGGCGTCTGGTGAACGGCGGCATACTGCATGTGGTCGGCAACCGTCACCTGGGTTACCACATCAAGCTCAAGCGCCTGTTTGGCAACTGCAAGACCATAGCCTCCAATGGTAAGTTTGTGATCCTGCAAGCCTCTAAATAAAAGGCCAACAAGAGTAAACCTTGTTGACCCATTCCGGCCCCCGTTGGGAACCTGGAAAGAAACAGGCCGGGAGAGACCCCGGCCTGTGTAGTTAAATTTTGTGATTTCAGGCGGCAACTTGGCCGCGTCTGTAACGCAAGCCGCCAAGCAGTACCAGACTCGCGAGCGCCAGCACTGACAGGCTGCCGCCGGCATCGACTATCACAGTCGCGCCATCATCTCTGTCCCATTCGCGACTCTCCAGCGGCAAGGCATAGAGGCTATTGCTTTCATAAGAACTTATGGTTGCCACTATGTCACTGTAACCGGGTTCATAGAGGTCGATCAGCACATCATAGTGATCGCTGGGATAGCCGCTCTCTAACGTGGTGAGCACTTCAAAGTCATCCTGGGTACTGTCTCCCTGAATGTAGAACACCTCAGTGCTGTAGTAATGCTCCCAGTCACCGCCGTTGCGGCTCAGATAAAGCTCGGCATAAACGGGCACAGACTCGGCCGGATCATTACCGTAAACATCGGCATCGAAGCGCACCGCAAAGCTACGATAAAAGCCATCAGAGTCATAATCATCATAAAGGTAGCTGGCCGCCTCATAAAAGCTGAACTCATGGTAATAGCTGTGGGCCGTAGTGGAGACCATCCGCTGCGGCGCGGCTTGGATCTCGGGCAGTTTCTGCTTCTTGGCAATCATCTGCTCGCGGGTCATGCGCTCACCGGAAACCTGAGCTCCGGTAGATTGCCACTCCTGCTGCAGTTGCTTGAGCAACTGCCTGTGTTGTGCCGCCCGTAGCTTCGCGCCTGAGCTATCCTGTTCATCGCTCGGTTGCTGCGCTTTTTGGCCGATGGAGACTTGTCCGCCGACAGGCTCCTTGGCATAGGCAGCAGGCAGAGCCCCAAACAGAGCCAAAAACAGCGACAGGCTAAATACAGTGTAAGATAATAATTTCATAGTGCTTCTCCACAGGGCGCATCCCGCGCTTATTCGGGTTTAGGGAAGGTGCGAACAAGTCCCATGTGTGCTCTGCGTCGGCTTACAGGCCTGGATGCAAGGCGTGGTTCGCAGCAAATGGCCCTAGTCCTTTGCAAGAAGCACAACATAGCAGGCAGGTCTGTAAGCCACGCCCTTCGGGGCTTTCACAGCAACCGGCTCTCTGCGTTATCCGACTTCGACAGGCCCCGGCATGCCTTCAGTCAGATGCCTTGAACGCCAATTGCTGTGCAAGCCAGAGTGCCACGAGGACTTATTCGCACCTTCCTTAGCATTATTAAAAGTCAGCCTGGGTGAACATGAGATGAACGGTTTCTGTCAGCAGATGTTCATCTTGGAAGGAGTACAACTGACCGGGCCTGAGCGAAAACCGGGGGGGAAGGACAGATAGAGAGTGAAGACCCGGCTGGCTATTTCATCCACCGCGGGGATCTTTTACACTGGGCCAAGCGTTTCCAAAAGGGCAAAACCATGAAAAGGGGCAGTAAAATCAAGCATCAAGCTTATCACTCAAGCGGAATTATCGCGGCAAGCATGCTATTGCTGTCGCTGGCTTTCGCTCAGCCCCTGCATGCCGGCCCCTTTGCCAAGCCGGAACGAACGACTCAGGGCCAGGAGGCCAAGCTGAAAGTCCGCAGCGGCGATGAAGCCGCCAGACTGGTGAAGCAGGCTTATGGCGGTAAGGTACTCAGGGTGCAGTCTGTGAAGGTCAACGGCAACCCGGGTTATCGGGTCAAACTGCTGCAGGACAGCGGCCGAATTGTCTATGTCTCTGTGGATGCCCGCAGCGGCCGCCTGCAGGCAAACTGACAGGAAATAGCTTATGCGACTGTTATTGGTAGAAGATGATGCCGCCTTACAGGCCAACTTAAAACAACATCTGCAAGAGGCAGGTTTCAATCTGGATACGGCGTCAGACGGCGAAGAGGGCCTGTTTCTGGCGGCGGAATATCCCTATGATGCCGCCATTATCGATATCGGCCTACCCAAACTCAGCGGCATAGCACTGATTGAACAGATGCGTGCCAAGGGACTGGATTACCCTGTGCTGATCCTCACCGCCAGAGATGGCTGGCAAGACAAGGTGGAAGGCCTGGATGCCGGCGGTGATGACTACCTCACCAAACCCTTCCACCCCATGGAGCTCACCGCCAGGATCAAGGCTTTAATCCGCCGCAGCGCCGGTAAGGCCAGCCCCTTGCTGCAAAGTGGCCCTGTCACCCTGAATACCAGCAGCGGTGAAGTGAGACTCGGCAAACACAGCGTCAGCCTCAGCGCCTCCGAATACAAATTGCTCGAGTATCTGATGCTGCATCAGGGCGAAGTCACTTCCAAGAGTCTGCTTATCGAGCATATCTATGATCAGGACTTTGATCTCGACTCCAATGTGATTGAGGTATTTATTCGCCGTTTGCGCAAGAAGCTGGATCCCGAGGGCACGCTTGGGCTTATTGAAACCCTGCGTGGTCAGGGTTATCGCCTTAATACGCTTCCTGTCAGAGATAACCCCTGATGAAGCCCTTGCCTGCAAGGCTGCTGCCCGGTTCACTCAAGGGCCGGTTGGTGATCAGCGCCCTGCTGTTGAATCTGGTGCTCTTGCCGCTTATCGGCGTAACCCTGAGCGATGCCTTTCGTGCCCAATTGACCCACGCGGTAAAAGATGAACTCAGCGCCGCCCTTTATGGAGTATTGGCATTGGCAGAAGTGGAACAGGGCGAACTGGTTCTGCCGGAACAATTACAGGACAAACAGTTCAACATAGATCAATCCGGGCTCTACGCCTTGGTCAGCAGCCAAGGCAAACTGGTATGGCATTCGCCTTCCTTTATCGGTATGCCGCCTCCGGGCAAGCTTCCAAGCCCACCACTCGGTGAAGGCCGCTTTGGCGAAATGCTTCTCCTGGGCAAACCCCACTTCAATTACAGCTTCAGCGCCAGCTTTGCCTCGGCCTCGAATAATGGCCGGGATATTCCCTTTACCGTGCACATCATCAAAGATCAGACCGGCTTTGAGCAAACCCAAGGCGCCTTCAGCCGCCAGCTCTGGCAATACCTGGGACTATTAATGCTGTTCCTGTTACTGGTACAAGGGGGCTGGCTCTGGTGGACACTCAAACCACTGGCGCGCTTTCGCGCCGAGCTCGAAGCGGTTGAGCAAGGCAAACGGCAACATCTCGGCAGCGACTATCCCAAGGAGCTGCAACAGGTCGCGACCCAGCTCAATGCCCTGATAAGCAACGAACAGCGCCAACGCCAGCGTTATCGCAACGCCCTGTCGGATCTGGCCCATAGCCTGAAAACACCGCTGGCGGTACTGCAAAGCCTCAAGTCTTTGCCGAGCGATGCCCAAGAGCCCATCAGCCAAATCAACGCCAGCATAGGCCACCAGTTGAAGCGAGCCCAAAGTGCCGGCAGCGGCGCTTGGCACCAAGGGGTGAACAGTAAAACCGTGGCCGACAAACTGCTGCGAACCCTTGGCAAGATTTATGCGGACAAGGCGCTGGAGTTTGAGGCTGACCTGGCAACAAACGCCCTGTTTTACGGCGATGAAGCCGACCTGGCCGAACTCCTCGGCAATCTATTGGATAACGCCTGCAAGGCAGCAAACAGCAAAGTCGCCCTCAAAACCTGGGTTAGCGAAAAAGGGCTAAACCTCTGCATCGAAGACGATGGCCCAGGCATTACTGAGCAGCAAAAAAACCAGCTGTTCGAGCGCGGTGTCAGAGCCGATAACTACCAACAAGGTCATGGTATAGGACTGGCGATAGTCAAAGATCTGCTGCAGAGCTACCAAGGCCAGTGGCAAATAGATCAATCTCCCCTGGGTGGCGCCCGCTTCACCCTGTTTTTACCCAGAAGTTGAGATTGGGAATAGTACATTCATTCCCCATCCTTGGGCGCTCGACGAAAACGTCTGACCTACAAGGACGTAGGAAATGCCTAATTTGTCTGGAACAAAATTCGGCCCTGTTTTCGACAGTCACAGTTCCGCCTGTGCCTAAAAATGAGGTGCATGTCTGCGAACACTTCAGCTACTCAGGACTAACAGTATTGCACTAATCCCCCCTCGGTGTCGCCGACAGCCGTTGGCGCAGATAACGTGGTTAAGCAGCGGCCAATCACCTGCGGTGCGCTTTTCGCACAGGCGATCCTGTGACACGCTGCGAGTACGTCCCTGTAAGCTCTGCCTCGCCATCCCTGGCTCGGAAGGTCACAGTTCCGCCTGCGCCTGGAAAATAGGTGTATGTCTGCGGGAATATAAGCAACTTCAAGCAACACTATTCTTGCAGAATTGTACCAATCCCTCCTCGGGAAATAACCGCTGCCCTAAGTAGCGTTGATAGCCTATATGCGAAAGTTGTTGGTTATGCTCAATACCATGATGAAAAATCGAACCCAAATGAGACGAAAGCTATCACAATTAGCGAAATACTTATTGACGGAATACCACAGTCACTTGTTATGTTTCAATGCCTCGTTCCTTAAGCATATTTTTAAAAACTATTTGAGCCCATTTAATCACTATTTCAGAATTCCCAAGTTCATCCTTATCCAGGTAAGAGATGAGGACAGGATATCCTCCGCTGGGACAATACTTTGAATGTTCGAATCCATCCCATTCCAAACCCAACCCACGAACAGGTATGCTGGGGTCTCCGTTAACCCAGTAACTTACTTTTTCAAAATATCCCGCAGATATCAGAGATTCACCAATGTTTATTGCTTGTTCTACGGATTGAAAACAAACAGGTTGATAGGTAGTTTTATTGATCGAAGAGCAACCTGGTAACAGGAGGCTTAAAAAAGCGAGGAGCCAAATCCTCATAATATCTTCGTTGAAAAATAACGCTCCGTCAATTCGTTTATCGAATTCAGCAACTTGTTATCTTTCTTTACTATTACTTGTAAACTTAATTTTTTATTCATATCTATTCAATATAAACCCATCTTTTTCATAAGTGTCAACTTTACGTAGACCAGATTTAAGTAAAACGTTACCTGACGCTAGATGCTCAACTAAGACCTCACCAATTACTTTAGTAAGCCCAAGCGTATTTTTTGCATACTCTAAAGTGGCTTTTACAGCTTCTGTGGCTAATCCCTTTCCCCAGTATTCAGGTAGCATCCGATAGCCTATGTCTGGACAGTTCAAATCGGGTTCGTACTTAACTCCGCAGAACCCTATAACTTTATCATCTTCTTTATGAATCAATGCATACCGAGAGTAACCATACTTCTTATATTCTGCTTGCCAGCAATTAACAATTAAATTCTCTGCATCTTCTTTGGTATTAACGGTACCCACATCACCCGTATAACGCATAACATCTGGATTAGTAGAAAATTCAAAGACAGCATCTACATCATCTAAGCAAAACTCTCTCATTAAGAGACGAGGTGTTTCTATTAAAATATCCATATTCCATATTCGTTCTTTAATCTATTTTGTAATTTTCAGGAAAAATCAAGCCACCCACTGTAAAACAATAACTTAATCTTCTTTCGGTCTGCGTTCAAGCACCGGTAGCGGATTTGAGCGCTACAAAAAAATCAAGCCACCCATTATAAAACAATAACCTAATCTTCTTTCTGTCTACGTTCAAGCACCGCTAGGTGATTTCAGCACACTGAGGCCGAAAGATATCCGTGAGTTACAGAGCTTTGATGAAATCGAACCGATTTCACGCAGCTGACCTTTCCCCCGAATTTAAGACCATGACATTGACGAAAAATCAAGCCACCCACTTTAAAACAATAACTTAATCTTCTTTCGGTCTGCGTTCAAGCACCGCTAGGTGATTTGAGTGCGCTGAGGCCGAAAGATATCCGTGAGTTGCAGAGGTTTGATGAAATCGAACCGATTTCACGCAAAAATGTGAGATTTGAGCCGTGCTAGCCCCACCCATGGTTCAGGGGATTTCAATGACTGCGGTTGAGATAGAGTGGGGTTCAAGCCGTTTGAAAGTACTGGCAACTGGTTGCAAAATGCCGTCGTCGCTTCTCCAAATGTTCGCAGTAACAGCTGAGCTCTTGCAAGGTGCCTACCGGTCCACGAAATAGTCTTCCAAATTCAGTGGTAAGCTTGAGCCAGTTCTCATGAGGGATATTCAACCGCGTCAGTAGCTTGGCACTCTTTTCACCTATCGCGCCACGTTTATCATTGCGAATACAGCGCCCGGTATCATCCATCAATTCAAGATAATCCTTGAGCCCAAACGTAATACCACTGGGCTGGTTATCGCATTCATTACCGATAAAGGGCAGTAACCTGGCGGGTTGTTCGCATTTCAATGCTGCCTGAATACGTAGCTGAATGCTGGTATGTGCCGACTGCTCAGGCGTATCGGCCATCTTGGCTCTGATGGGATTGAGGTCAACGTAGGCCATGCAGGTTAACACCGCGGCTTCATCGAGTAAGGCTTGTGATTTAAATCTACCTTCCCAGAATCGGCCGGTACAGTTATCTTCCTGATTGGCTTGACGCGCTATCGGTTCGTTGAGACAACGCATGAACCAACTGATGTCACATAA
>NZ_JBKORF010000021.1:0-5027 GCF_047314685.1 Shewanella sp. BJSY2023SW001 | reverse complement strand
CCGCAGTTTTTGCATGAACCTCGCAGATTACTCATCTTAGAGAGTCTACTTCTAATAATTCATCGTCATTTATAAGCGATTGAGACCGAATGATAGGCTTCCTCGTGGCTCGCAAAGTGTTTAGGATGTCCTGTATATCGAGCATCGCTAAGCTACAGCTATAGCTGTCCCAGTGGTTACACTCTTTCCGGTACAACTTGTTCTAAAACGGAAACCAAAGTTGCACAGGTTAAAACCGAACAAACTTGTCCTAAAGGTGGCTACTTAAATGCATCGACGGGTAAGTGCTCTAGAGATTTCACCATAGTTTCAGCAACTAAACCTTCAGGAGCAGGGGTTGTATGCGGTGGTGGTGAACCAATGGGAGGAGGGCGCCGTCTGTGGGAGTGTACAGAAACGTATCAATCCACACCTAAACAGGTCTATAACTGTGATGCGGGTTGGACATTAAGCGGCACTAACTGCACGCGGACGCTATCACAAGCGGCAACAAAGACGCCTGTTTATTCTTGTCCCGCTGGCTGGTCTGTTTCAGGGAGCGCTTGTAATCGAACACTCACTGCCCCCATAACCTACAGCTGTCCAACGGGGTGGACGCAAAATGGCGCTCAGTGTAGTCGTGCCCGTCAAGCCAGCTATGTGATGGTTTATGATAAGAATGGCAATATCACCCAGGATGGCAGTCGCCGTTTCACTTATAGTTCTTACGATTTGGTCACCAACATTACTCAAGGTGGGGAATCGACCCGCTTTAAGTATGATGCCAACCGGCAACGCTTCGAGCGTTACGACGTTAAAGTTGAAGCGGGAGTGACAAGCTATCTCACCACCTTATATGTCGGGGGGTATGAGAAAGTCACCCGTAGTGGCGGCAACAAACCGGCACTCACCGAGCAAAAATTGTATGTCGGCAATTTGGTGATAACCAAGCGTAGTAATAACACTGTTGACGAGTTTTATCTGCACAAAGACCATCAAGGCTCAACCACGACGATTACCAATAAGTCCGGTAATGTGGTGCAGCAGTTTACCTATGACCCTTGGGGTAAACAAACCGCCGCCTATAGCCATTCACTGTTGAATGATTATATCGCGCCCGCGGCATCCAAAGGTTATACCGGGCATGAAGGTATAGATAACCTGAATCTTATCCATATGAATGGGCGTATCTATGACCCCACCATAGGACGTTTCTTGCAGGCCGATCCGCATATCCAAGCGCCAACCGATACACAAAGCTATAATCGCTATGGCTATGTAAAAAATAATCCCATGAGCTATATTGACCCTAGTGGCTTTTTCTTTAAACGCCTCTATAAGGCTTTAATGGATATTGGAGGGGTGACCTTTATTCATCGACAGATTGCGAAAGTGGAAGGACTTGGTTCGGCTATTCAAATTGGGTTGAATTATATTCCATTTTTTGGACAGCTAGCGTCAGCGCACTTTGCCTTTGATGCTTCATTTGTTGCTACGGGGAGTTTAAGTTCGGCCTTTAAGGCTGGGGCAATATCTTACGCTGCTTCAAGCTTGGCAACTAGTGGAATGAGTGGTGTTGAAGGCTTTGTTGTTAGAAGTGTGGCTGGTGGTATTTTCAATGTTGTTCAAGGTGGTGAGTTTGGTCATGGATTTATTGCTGCTGGAGTAGGGATTCTTGGAGCTCAAGGCGTTGGAATATTAGGTGTTTCAGGGTTTATGGGGCAAACATTGGCATCCGTGGTTATTGGAGGAACTGCTTCTCAGTTAAGTGGAGGTAAATTTGCGAATGGTGCTGCGTCAGCCGCTTTTGCTGCATTGGTACATAACTTTAGTAGTATTGCCACTAGTAGATCTGAACAAAATACAAACAAATCTGATAGGATTGGGGCGGAGAATGCTATCGCAAAATTAAAGGCTAATGGAAGAATTAGTACGGCTAAGTATTTTGATTATCCAGATGATGCTGCAAAATATATTCTAAGTCTAGTTTCGCCAATATCTGATGAGTATGGTGTGGAAATTGGTGGGAGTATTTATCATGACCGTCTTGGGTATCGCTTTAGCTATCCAATAGTGGGTTCTGCAACATCAGTTAATATTGTGAATGGTATTGATGGATACCATACTCATCCAAACTCATTTTTCGAGTTTTCTAATCAATTTAATGCTGCCAATGATGGTAAGGGGGACATTGGTTGGTTGAATAGGCAAGAAAACAAGAGGGTGACATTGTATTTGGGAACTCAAATAGATGGAAAAACTTTGATTGGTAGTTGTACTTCGGCAACTTGTTTTCATAGCCCATACGGCACTCTACCCAATAAGGTGTTATAGTCATGCGCTTCATGTTACTAATTGTTGTTCTTTTAAATCAATTTGCTTGTGTGGCAATTGAAAGGAAATCAACTTCAGATTTTTTTACGCCATTGATTTTCTCTTGCTTAAATGCATATGCAAAAAGTGGTGATGGGAAAGATATAGAAGAGGTTGATCGTGTATATGTGGTTTATGTTGATGGTAATGGATTTGTAGATGTATTTTTCTCGCATGGAGATACAGGTTCATTTGGAGGTAGAAAAGATGATTATAAAGGTATTTTATCTTGTAGCGGTGTTTTAGATAATGGGTTCAATATTTATCGGCTTCGCAATCCTAATGTATCGGAATATTTTATTGATAAACCGGGTGTGGGTAATGGTGTTATCAATGTTGATACTTGTGGAGTAGCTAAGGAGCGCATGTATTTTTTTGAGTCTGGAAAAGTATTCTACCAAGGTGAGAAAGTTTTTGACTGCCATTGAAAAATGAAGATTCTTAACCTTAATGGCGAATAAAACGGAAAGGAATAAAAATGAGGATACCTAACCTTAATATCGCGGCAGTTAGCCTCCGTCTATTGATACAGCGTCTTTAAACTTTGTTGGGGAAAACAGGACAGCCATATCTTTTTGATGTTTTGCACAGCCTTGACTAGGCTTTGAAATACCCATCAAAGCTCAGTCGAGGTTGGTTATGACCACAGCCCGTCGTCAGTTGATAGATGCTGAAAGTACGCCCTTTTACCACGTGATTAACCGTTGCGTGAGAAGGGCATTTTTGTGTGGTGAAGATGTACTGTCTGGGCGCAGTTACGAGCATAGACGTGGCTGGATAGTGGACAAAAATCAGGCAGTTGTCGTCAATATTCTGCATCGACGTTTGCGCTTATGCGGTCATGAGTAATCACTACCATTTGGTGCTCAAAATCGACCTTGCTGCGCAACAATCGTTGTCGCCATAGATATGGTTGACAGCCTGGGAGTGGAGGGCAAAACTGTGATTATTTTTGGGAAGCGTGGCCTTAAAGATTTCTTTCTAGGTGTGGAAGGGCCGGTTACAGACTTTCTAAATCATGAGGTAGTCCATGAACATGCCTTTGCAATTCAAAATGGAGTTCTTGTTTATAATCGTGGTTTTTCAAGTGGTGGATTATTTACTGAGGAAACGATTAGATTCACCGAATTTGGATATAGATCTTACGCCTTTACCGATTACTACATCTTACCCGGAGGTGTTGATGCTGTCTCTTTGCTAAATAACGTCTCTGGTAATTGGAGTAGTTATGTTCTTGGAGGACCGTCGGTGAACAACTGTCAAACTTATGCTGATAGTGTAAGGCGGCAAATTGAGGTGACATATGGTTCTAAGGAATAGTCTATTATCATTTTTATTATTGGGGGTAAGCTTCATGGTTTCAGCCATACCAACACAGGTCATAATTTCTCGGACCTTGGAGTTTAATAAAGGTAATGGGACTGGTCTAATTAGTATTATTGATATCAAGAGCCGTTCTACCGTGAAAGAATACCATGTAAATGCTGGTAATAGCCCTGTTATGCGGGTTTATGGTGAAAAGCTTTCAGTTTCCAATGGTATTTTGAACGCCGGTGAGTACATACTTAATCTTAATAATGCTTCAGTTGAGTATTTCCCTGAGCGGCGAGGTACTGTCTTCTTTTCTCAAGACTCATATATGTATTTTTCCGTAGTGAAAAATTTTGGGGAAATTGTTTTCATTAAAAATGGTAGAGAAGTTGAGCGAATCAGTGAAATGAATGTGGTTATGCGGTCACCTCATGTGTACGTCTATCCTGAAAAAATTATCAGTTTCTATCTTCGCAAAGGAGAATTATATCTTGTTAATGGGAGTGATTTGTCTTTTAGTAAATTTTCATTAAAAGATTATACAGATGTTATCTATTTGGGTGAGAACAAAGTATTAGCTGTTGATGGTCGTACGTTGTATTGGTTGCGTCTCTCTGATGGGAAGGTTTTAAAAACTAAAAAGCTGGCCTTTACTGGAAGTTTTTTATTTAAAGCTAAAAGTGATGATGGCAGATTTATTACACTTCAAACGTTGACCGTGTCATTAGTTCCTTGGTCAGATGCTTTCATGCAAGAACGTATTGATTTATATGTGTTCGACTTGAAAAATGAGACATTAGAAAAGCTGGTTGGCAGTATTGCAGCAATAGGAGTAGGCCTTACTGTTAAGTAAAATATATGTTATGGCTTGGCCTGAAAACAGGACAGCCATATCTTTTTGATGTTTCGCACGACTGAAAACAGGACAGCCATATCTTTATAAGATATATGATAAAGGATTAACTAATGAAACTAATGAAGCAGTTTTGGTTATCACTTACTCTGTTGGTTTGTGGCTGTACAACCACTACTCTGGAAGTCGCAAGTGTTCCTTCAATTAAGCCGTGGGATTCTGTTCCTGATAAAAAGGTGTATACATATAATAAAAGCCTTGATGATATTGTTGAATTTTCTGATGTCAACATTTCGTTGTCGCTGACAAATTACGAAACTCAATACAGGGGGCTAGCAATGCTGGGTATTGAGCTGGAACGTTGGCCAAATAGTAAGTTTGATAGTGATGAGATTATTCTTGCATTGGGAGTAACACGCGAATTCAACTCCGAAGTGCACCACTCGCTAAATTAGGCTGCCTTGCGTAATTCATTGAATACCGCAATAGGTTGCCTGAAGCCGAGGCACTT
>NZ_JBKORF010000020.1:0-14420 GCF_047314685.1 Shewanella sp. BJSY2023SW001 | reverse complement strand
AGTAAAGAATCCACCTTCTGAAGAAGGTGGCTTTGTATATGCCCCCTCAAAGGGGGCGTTGTTTACTCCAGCGTTAACTGAGTTTGCTCCTGCTTTTCTTCTTTCTCTTGATGCCGGACATAACGCCTTATTATCTCTTCATTTATTCCAACCGTATCGACAAAGTATCCTCGCTGCCAAAAATGGTTACCCCACATTTTGTTCTTCCTCAAGTATGGATATTTACTAAATAGTTTTAGTGCTATTTTGCCTTTGAGCGCTCCCATCAGTCTTGATATCGATAACTTTGGCGGAACTTTTATAACTAAATGAACATGGTCTACCTGAACATTTAACTCTACTACTTTGCACCCAAGTTACTCACTGTAAACGTGAATACAGCGGTAAACCTCCTTACCTACTTTGTTTTTGAGAATCCTAAAACGGTACTTTGGAGTCCAAACTATATGATATTGACATCGCCAATACACATGCGATGCTTGCTCGTATCTACTCATGCTTTTTGTCCTTTGACTTCGCTAAAAATCAAAAGAGCAATTAGCATGGGTAGCCTTTACAGGCCAAGCCTAAATTGATGATAACCACCTACTGAAGTAGGTGGTTTAGGGGCTGAAAATAAAAAACGGAGGCGTTTGCCTCCGTTTTTGTACGGTTTTTCTATTACTTGGTCATCCGCTTGTACTTGAGTCTGTGTGGCTCAATCACATCGGCACCGAATTGGTTTTTCAGCCAGGCCGAGTATTCTGTGTAGTTACCTTCGTAGAAGTTAACCTGCCCCTCGTCACGGTAGTCGAGGATGTGAGTACAGATACGGTCGAGGAACCAACGGTCGTGCGAGATCACCATGGCGCAGCCGGGGAATTCCAACAGCGCTTCTTCCAGTGCCCGCAGAGTTTCCACGTCCAGATCGTTGGTCGGTTCGTCGAGCAGCAACACGTTGCCGCCGGCCTGCAGCAGCTTGGCCAGATGCACCCGGTTACGTTCACCACCTGAAAGTGAGCCGATGATCTTCTGCTGATCGCCACCACGGAAGTTGAAGCGACCGACATAGGCGCGGCTCGGGATCTCCAGATTGTTGATCCGCATTATGTCCTGACCGCCGGAGATCTCTTCCCAAACCGTGTTCTTGTCGTTCATCGAGTCACGGAACTGTTCCACAGAGGCGATTTGGACTGTATCACCTATCTCGATTTCACCGCTGTCCGGCTGCTCGGCGCCGCTGAGCATTCTGAATAGGGTCGACTTACCGGCACCGTTGGCACCGATAATACCGACTATGGCGCCCTTGGGAACGCTGAAGCTTAAGTTGTCTATCAGAATGCGGTCACCATAGCTCTTGGTGAGATTACGCACCTCAATCACCTTGTCACCCAGGCGAGGACCGGGCGGAATAAACAGCTCATTGGTCTCGTTGCGGCGCTGATAATCTGAGCTGTTCAGCTCTTCGAAGCGGGCCATACGGGCCTTGCCCTTGGACTGACGTCCCTTGGCACCCTGACGCACCCACTCCAATTCCTTGGCAATCGTCTTTTGGCGGGCGCTTTCGCTGGCGGCTTCCTGCTTCAGACGGGCATCTTTCTGCTCCAGCCAGGAGGAGTAGTTGCCCTGCCATGGGATACCTTCACCCCGGTCCAGCTCCAGGATCCAGCCGGCGGCATTGTCGAGGAAGTAACGGTCGTGGGTAATGGCGACCACAGTGCCTGAGTATTCCTGCAGGAAGTGCTCCAGCCAGGCAACGGATTCGGCATCCAGGTGGTTGGTTGGTTCGTCCAGCAGCAGCATCTCCGGCTTTTCCAGCAGCAGACGACAGATGGCCACCCGGCGACGTTCACCCCCGGAGAGCACCTCCACCTTGGCGTCCCATTCCGGCAGACGCAGGGCGTTGGCGGCGCGCTCGAGAATATTGTCCAGATTGTGGGCATCCTGGGCCTGAATGATGGCTTCCAGTTCGCCTTGCTCCTTGGCCAGGGCGTCGAAGTCGGCATCCGGCTCAGCATAGGCCGCATAGACTTCATCCAGACGCTTGAGGGCGTTTTTGGCTTCGCTGACGGCTTCTTCTATGGTTTCCCGTACTGTCTTGTTGGGATCAAGCTGGGGCTCCTGGGGCAGGTAACCTATCTTGAGTCCCGGCATGGGACGGGCTTCACCTTCAATTTCTGTGTCCAGACCTGCCATGATTTTCAACAGGGTGGATTTACCCGAGCCGTTGAGACCCAGGACACCAATTTTGGCGCCGGGGAAGAAACTCAATGAAATATCTTTGAGGATCTGCTTTTTGGGCGGCACTATTTTGCCGACCCTCAGCATGCTGTATACAAACTGAGCCATATTGTTTCTCTGTTGTCCTGAACTGAGTTTTCCTAAACTGGCGGCAGTTTACCAATTTGCCAGGGCTCCTGCCAGATGCGGCCGGATAGCGGCACCATTGTTCAGCAAATGAAACATAGTCATCTGCTGACACAAGGATTTTCATCATCCTGCGACTGGGATATTTGTCACACTCAGAGTAGAATACCGCGCAACCCTACCAATAAGATTTGCCAGCTGGAGTGACAGATGCTGAAGAAAAGTATGAACATTGCCGACTATGATCCTGAGCTGTTCAAGGCGATTGAGGATGAAACCCGTCGTCAGGAAGAGCACATTGAGCTGATCGCCTCCGAAAACTACACCAGCCCCAGAGTCATGGAAGCCCAGGGCTCACAACTGACCAACAAGTATGCCGAAGGTTATCCAGGCAAGCGTTATTACGGTGGTTGTGAGTATGTCGATGTGGTGGAGACTCTGGCAATTGAGCGTGCCAAGCAGCTGTTTGGCGCTACTTACGCCAACGTTCAGCCACACTCAGGTTCACAGGCCAATAGCGCGGTTTATATGGCGTTGCTGCAACCCGGCGATACCGTACTGGGGATGAACCTGGCTCACGGTGGTCACTTGACCCACGGCTCTCCGGTTAACTTTTCCGGCAAGCTGTACAACATCATCCCTTACGGTATCGATGAGTCCGGCAAGATTGACTACAGCGAACTCGAAACGCTGGCGCTGGAACACAAGCCCAAGATGATCATCGGCGGCTTCTCGGCCTACTCAGGCATAGTTGACTGGGCCAAGCTGCGCGAAATCGCCGACAAAATTGGCGCTTACCTGTTTGTCGATATGGCCCACGTGGCCGGTCTTATCGCTGCCGGTGTTTATCCTAACCCTGTGCCGCACGCCCACGTGGTGACTTCGACCACTCACAAGACGCTGGCCGGTCCCCGCGGTGGTGTGATTCTGTCGGCTGCCGACGATGAAGATCTGTACAAGAAGCTGAATTCCGCAGTATTCCCGGGCGGTCAGGGTGGTCCTCTGATGCACGTTATCGCCGGTAAAGCCGTGGCCTTCAAAGAAGCACTGGAGCCGGAATTCAAGACCTATCAGCAGCAGGTGGTCAACAACGCCAAGGCCATGGTTGAGGTGTTCCTCGAGCGCGGTTACAAGATAGTTTCCGGCGGTACCAGCAACCATCTGATGCTGGTGGACCTGATTGGCCGTGAGCTGACCGGTAAAGAAGCCGACGCCGCTCTGGGCCGCGCCAACATCACAGTTAACAAGAACTCAGTGCCTAACGACCCCCGCTCACCATTTGTGACCTCCGGGGTGCGTATCGGTACACCGGCCATCACTCGCCGCGGTTTCAAGGAAGCCGAAGCCCGTGAACTGACCGGCTGGATCTGTGATGTGCTCGACAATGCTCACGATGACGCCGTTATCGAGCGCGTGAAGAGCCAGGTGCTGGAACTGTGCGCTCGCTTCCCTGTTTACGGTTAACCTTTTCAAGGGAATAGGATAAACTTCGATGGCCGCTGAATTCAGCGGCCATTTTTGTTCCTGCCATTTAGCAGCAGCCGCTGCCGGCAACTGAGCACCAGGAGGCATAATGCATTGTCCATTTTGCAGTGCGACGGATACCAAGGTGATAGATTCCAGGCTGGTGGCAGACGGTCATCAGGTGCGCCGTCGCCGGGAATGTACTCTGTGTCATGAACGCTTTACCACCTTTGAAGGTGCCGAGCTCGTCATGCCCAGAGTGATCAAGCGCGATGGCAGCAGGCAACCGTTCGATGAGGATAAGCTGCGCGGCGGTATGCTGCGCGCCGCCGAGAAACGTCCGGTTTCCATGGATAAGATTGAAGAGGCGATCAGCAAGATCAAGTCCACCCTCAGAGCCACAGGCGAGCGGGAAGTGACCTCGGAAATGATCGGCAACCTGATGATGGATCATCTTATTGAGCTGGATAAGGTGGCCTATATTCGTTTTGCCTCTGTGTATCGTGCCTTTGAAGATGTGTCAGAGTTTGGTGAAGCGATTGCCAAGCTGGAGAAAAAATAGGCTGTCAGTCACAGCCAACTGTTAAGTAACGGAAACCCCCATGTGGTCCAATACTGATATCGCCATGATGAGCCGCGCCATAATGCTGGCTCGCCGTGGCCGTTATACAACCCGCCCCAACCCCAATGTCGGCTGCGTCATCATAGATGCCGATGGCAAGATTGTCGGCGAAGGCTGGCATCAGCGTGCCGGTGAGCCCCATGCCGAAGTACATGCCTTGAAAATGGCCGCTGACAAGGCCCGCGGCGCTACTGCCTATGTCACCCTCGAACCCTGCAGTCACTATGGTCGCACCCCGCCCTGTGCCGAAGCCTTAATTAAACATGGCCTCAAGCGGGTGGTGGTGGCTATGACAGATCCCAACCCTCAGGTGGCCGGCCGAGGTATCGGCATGCTGCAGGAGGCCGGGGTTCAGGTGCAGAGCGGTCTCTTGGCTGAGCAGGCCAGAGCGTTGAATCCGGGCTTTTTATCGCGGATGGAGCGAAATCGCCCCTGGGTCACCCTCAAACTGGCGGCGAGTCTCGATGGCAAGACGGCACTGGCCAACGGTGAGTCCAAGTGGATAACCGGCCCCGAGGCGCGCCGCGACGTGCAAAGGCTCAGGGCCCGCTGCTGCGCTCTGCTCACCGGCATTGAAACCGTATTGGCCGATGACCCTTCCTTGAATGTCCGGCACTCTGAGCTTGGCAGCCTGGGTGAAACCCTGAGTGAGCAGGAGCTTATTCAACCGCTGCGAGTGATACTCGACAGTAACTGCCGTATGCCGCTCGATGCCAGGTTATTGAAAATTGTCAGCCCGGTACTCTTGGTCAGTTGCCGCCCCTATGAGGATGAGTTCCTGGCCGCTTTGCCGCCTTATGTCACCACTTTGGTGTTGGCCGGTGAAGACAACAGAGTCGATATCACAGCGCTGCTGCAACACCTGAGCCAGAGCTGTAATGCGGTGTTGGTCGAGGCCGGGGCAACGCTTTGCGGCGCCTTTATTAGTGCCGGTTTGGCCGATGAGCTGCTGCTCTACCAAGCCCCGAAACTGCTTGGCGCCGCTGGCCGAAACCTGCTGGCCTTGCCCAACTATCAGCAGATAGCCGATACCCCGGCGATACGGGTAACAGATCAACGTAAGCTGGGCAATGATACCCGGCTTACTCTCAAGATAGGTGATTGAATGTTTACCGGAATAATTGAAGCTGTCGGTACAATACGGGCTTTGGAGCGCCGTGGTGATGATATTCGTCTGACGGTGGCCAGCGGCAAGCTGGATCTTGGCGATGTCCAATTGGGTGACAGCATTGCCACCAACGGTGTGTGTCTGACCGTGGTTGAACGCCTGGCGGATGGTTATGTGGCCGATATTTCGGCTGAAACCGTTAGCCTCACCGGCTTTGACCGCTACAGTGTCGGCACCAAAGTTAACCTGGAAAAGGCGGTCACGCCCAGCACCCGCTTGGGCGGGCACTTGGTCAGTGGCCATGTGGATGGTACGGCGCGGGTCATCAGCGTGACCCCAAGGGGCAAGGCGCTGGAGTTTTGGCTCGAGGCGCCTGCTGAGCTGGCCCGTTACATTGCCCATAAAGGCTCCATTACCATAGATGGCGTCAGCCTCACGGTCAACGAAGTCGATGGCTGTAATTTCCGCCTCACCATAGTGCCCCATACCGCCAGCGAAACCACTTTGCTTAATCTGCGTCCCGGAGTTCAGGTGAATCTGGAGGTGGATCAGATAGCCCGCTATCTTGAACGTTTAATGCAGCATAAAGAGGAAGGGCAGCCGAGCGAAGGCGTGACTCTGGCTATGCTCGCCAAGGCCGGTTTCATGCGCTAGATGTGCGCAAGCACACTGGTTATCGCGCGCTAACAGGTTAGAATTCATTGATTACACAGAACAAGAGATAAAGGTCTTACAATGGCGCTACACAGTATCGAAGAGATCATCGAGGATATTCGTCAGGGCAAAATGGTTATCCTGATGGACGATGAGGACAGGGAAAACGAGGGCGACCTCATCATGGCGGCGGAGAAGGTCACCCCGGAAGCGATCAATTTCATGGCTCGCTTTGGCCGTGGTCTTATCTGCCAAACCATGACCAAGGCTCGTTGCCAGCAGCTGAATTTGCCGCTGATGGTGAGCAATAACAACGCCCAGTTTTCAACCAACTTCACCGTTTCTATCGAGGCCGCTGAAGGGGTGACCACAGGTATTAGTGCCCATGACCGCGCGGTAACTGTACAGGCGGCTGTGGCTAAAAATGCCAAGCCATCGGACATAGTTCAGCCCGGGCATATTTTTCCTTTGATGGCGCAGGATGGCGGGGTGCTGGTGCGCGCCGGTCATACCGAAGCCGGTTGCGATCTGGCGCGTCTGGCCGGTTTGGAGCCTTCGGCTGTGATCGTGGAGATCCTCAATGAGGATGGCACCATGGCGCGTCGTCCGGATCTGGAAGTGTTCGCCAAGGAGCACGGCGTTAAGATGGGCACCATTGCCGATCTGATCAACTACCGCAATAACACAGAAACCACAGTGGTGCGTGAAGCCAAGTGCAAGCTGCCTACCCGTTTCGGTGAGTTTGAGCTGCACACCTTCCGCGACACCATAGACAATCAACTGCATTTTGCCATGGTCAAGGGCGAGATTGTTGACAATATTCTGGTGCGGGTGCACCTGCAAAACACCATTAATGACCTGCTGTTCTCTGAACGCGATGAAGTGCGTAGCTGGCCGCTTGAGCAAGCCATGGCGCGGATTGCTGCCGATGGTGGTGTGCTGTTGCTGCTGGGTAACCAGGAACCTAATGAGAGCATTATCGCCAAGGTCAAGGCATTTGAGGCCGAAGACAAGGGTGAAGTGCCGGTGACGGCCAAATGGCAGGGAACCTCCCAACGGGTTGGCGTAGGCTCACAGATTCTGGCGACGCTTGGCGTTAACAAAATGCGCCTGCTCAGCTCGCCCAAGCGTTATCACTCATTGGGTGGTTTTGGCCTGGAAGTCACGGAGTATATTCCCGGCGAATGAGCCAACAGAATTAATTAACCATTTCCGAATAATTGCATAGGGCGGAGGGGTAAATTGCGTGCTATTATAGCGCCACTTTTTGCCCCCGGCCGGGTGCTTTAGCTAAGTTAGGTAAGATAATGAACATAGTTCAAGGTAATATCGAAGCAAAAAACGCCAAAGTCGCGATCGTTGTATCCCGTTTCAACAGCTTTGTGGTTGAAAGTCTGCTGGAGGGTGCCGTAGACACTCTTAAGCGTTTCGGTCAGGTAAGTGAAGACAACATCACTGTGGTACGCGTACCTGGTGCTTTCGAGCTGCCTTTGGCCGCCCGTCGTGTTGCCGCCAGTGGCAAGTTCGACGGTATCATCGCCCTGGGGGCAGTGATCCGTGGTGGTACACCACACTTTGATTTCGTTGCAGGTGAATGCAACAAGGGTCTGGCTCAAGTGGGTCTGGAATTCGATATCCCGGTCTCTTTCGGGGTACTGACCACAGACACTATCGAACAGGCCATTGAGCGTTCCGGCACCAAGGCTGGCAACAAAGGCGGCGAAGCTGCCCTGGGTCTGCTGGAAATGGTGAACGTGCTGCAACAACTTGAGCAACAGCTGTAATACAGGAAAAAGCATGAAGCCTTCAGAGCGCCGCAGAGCCCGCCGTTTAGCGGTTCAAGCCATCTATTCATGGCAACTGAGCGGGAACAATATTGCCGATGTGGAGCACGAGTTTCTGACCGAGCAAAACATAGACGGCGTGGATGTCGCCTACTTCCGTGAACTATTCACTGGAGCGACAACCAAAAAGGCTCAACTGGACGAGTTAATTGCCCCCCATCTGGATCAACGTCCCATGGAGGAGGTCGATCCCGTGGAGAAGGCCATTTTGCGTTTGGCGGCTTACGAGCTGACTTTCCGCAAGGATACGCCTTACAAAGTGGTGATCAACGAGGCTATCGAGTTGGCCAAGGCGTTCGGCGCCGAGGACAGCCACAAGTTTGTCAATGGCATATTGGACAAGCTGGTAGCTCGTCGCTGAACCAGAAAGAAATTAGACAAACGGTATCGTCAGATACCGTTTTTTCATTGGAAAACCGGGAGGCTGCGAACCTGTGGCCAAGTCAACAGTGAAAGAATTTCAACTTATCGAGCGCTATTTTCATGGTCGTGGCCAAGCGCGCAAAGATGTCCGCCTCGGCATAGGTGATGATTGTGCCTTGGTGCAACCCGCCGAACACAAATCTATTGCCATCTCCTGCGATACCCTGGTGGAAAATGTCCACTTTTTACCGGATATGCCGGCTCAGGCACTAGGTTACAAGGCCTTGGCGGTCAACCTGTCCGATCTTGCTGCTATGGGGGCCGAGCCCGCATGGATGACCCTGGCGCTGACCATGCCCAGTGTCGATGAAGTTTGGCTGGAACAGTTCAGTGCCGGTTTGTTTGAAGCGGCTGATTACTATGGTATTTCTCTTGTTGGAGGCGATACCACCCGCGGCCCTAAGGCCATCAATATTACGGTTCATGGCCAGGTGCCGGAAGGCAAAGCTCTCATTCGTAGCGGCGCCCGCGCCGGTGACTGGATTTATGTCACAGGTTCCCTGGGGGATTCGGCCCTGGGGCTGGATATCATACGTGGTGACTTGAAGGCGAGGGCAGAACACAAGGAATATCTGGTCAACCGTCACTATCATCCCAGCCCCAGAGTCCTGGCCGGTCAATCCCTGAGAGGCTTGGCATCTAGCGCTATAGATCTCTCTGATGGCTTGCTGTCGGATATCAAGCATATCCTCAAGGCATCGGCTGTCGGTGCGGTTATCGAAGTGGATAAGCTGCCGCTGTCCCAGGCGATGAAAGATACTGTGAGTTTGGAGACGGCGCTCGACTACGCCCTTTGTGGCGGTGAAGATTATGAACTGCTGTTCACTGTGCCGGAAGCGCAGCGCGGTGCGCTGGAAACCGCCTTGGGCCATGCCGGAGTCAAGTTCTATCAAGTCGGCCAGATACTCGCCGGTAATCAACTCAGGCTGCAATATCATGGTGAGGTATTCGAGCCGCAACAGACAGGATTTGAGCATTTTTAAATGAAGTGGTTTGCTCATGACGAGGCGCTCGCAAGGGTCAGCCTTAAGAACCCGGTGCACTTTCTGGCACTTGGTTTTGGCTCTGGCCTCGCGGCCAAGGCGCCGGGGACTTTTGGAACCCTGGCTGCCGTACCTGTGTATCTATTGCTGTCTCAGTTCAGTTTGGAAGTGTATCTTGCCGTGACGCTGCTGGCCTGTATCGGTGGTATCTATCTATGCGGCAAGACTTCCAAAGATATGGGGGTGCACGATCACGGCGCCATAGTTTGGGACGAAGTGGCGGGGTTACTGATCACCATGATTGCCGCACCGGCCGGAGTGCTCTGGTTGTTGCTGGGCTTTGTGCTGTTCCGCATTTTCGATATCTTTAAGCCCTGGCCCATTCGGGTGCTGGATGCCAAGGTGCATGGCGGCCTTGGGATCATGGCCGATGATATCCTGGCCGGCATCTTCTCAATGCTGTCACTGCAGGCGATTGTCTGGGCGGTAGGCTGAATCAGCCTTGAGCCGAAATGTATAAACCTTGAGCCAAAATGTATAAGCTTTAAGAATGGGTTATCAGCGCTTGCGCTCTATCCTTGAAGCAAGCTAGCCCGCTACTCCAGAAAAAATAACAGGCGTCGTCGATTCGGCGCCTTTTTTCTTGTTACCTCCTTCTGCTTATATTTACCTGTTTGGGTTAAAGCCATTATTTGTGTGCTTTATGCCTAATCCCCAAAGCCGACTATCCTTAAGCTAAGGGAACCCTCATGGGGGCAGTATGATAGATTGGCTAGCCAACGCCTTGTTCCGGCGCTGCGGCTGTGTAGGACTCTTGGCTCTGTTGTGGATCTTGCCTGGCTTAGGTGCAGACCACGTCCGGCCAGAATCTTACTCCCCGGCCGCAGCGCCGACCATTACCCTGCTCAGCGTCAAAGGGGCTATAGGTCCCGGTGTCAGCGACTATTTGATCCGGGGTATAGAGAGCGCATCGGATACGCCAAACAGCCAGTTGGTGTTGATCACTCTGGATACCCCTGGAGGTCTGGTGTCCAGTCTACGGGATATCAACCAAGCGATTCTCGGTTCCAGGGTGCCGGTTGCCTGCCTGGTCTATCCATCCGGAGCTCGTGCAGCCAGCGCCGGGACTTACATGCTGTATGCCTGTCATATCGCCGCTATGGCAACGGCCACCAGCCTTGGTGCGGCGACTCCTGTGCAACTGGGCCCCATGGGAAATGAGCCGCAACAGCCCAAGCCGTCAGAGAATGAAACCGAAAAACCTGTGGGCGATAGCAATAGTCAAAAACTTGAGCGCAAGCAGCTCAATGATGCCATTGCTTATATTCGGGCGCTGGCGGAATTGCGTCAGCGTAATGTCGAGTGGGCCGAGAAGGCGGTACGTGATGCGGCGACCCTGACCGCCTCGGAAGCGCTGGAGGCCAATGTTATCGACTATATCGCCGATACGCCGCAGCAACTCTTGACCATACTTGATGGCAAGTCGGTAGCCATGCCTGGTGGTGCTCGGATACTCAATACCGAAAACGCCATAGTGCTGGATCGCAGCCCGGATTGGCGTGCCCGATTCATCAATCTGCTCACCAACCCCAATATCGCTTACATCCTGATGTTATTGGGGATCTACGGTTTGCTGCTGGAGTTTTACAGTCCTGGCGCCATGTTGCCCGGGGTAATAGGAGGGATCTGTTTGCTGTTGGCCTTGTATGCCTTCCAGCTGCTCCCTATCAGCTATGCCGGTGGCGGTTTATTGCTCTTGGGAATTATTTTGCTGCTCGCCGAGGCCATGCTACCAAGCTTTGGAATTTTAGGATTCGGTGGCCTGGTCGCCTTCGTGCTGGGGTCGGTATTTTTGGTGGACAGTGAAGTTGAGGCTTTTCGCATAGCCTGGCCCGTGATAGCCCTGGTCAGCGTCGTGAGCCTGCTGTTTTTCCTGCTGCTGATAAGCTTTGTGTTCAAGACTCGCAAATTGTCCGGGGTGGCCGGCGCCGAGGGGATGGTAGGGGAATATGCCAGGGTGATAGACGGCTTTCCCGGGCGCGGCCGAGTGCACTTTATGGGAGAAGACTGGCAAGGGAGCAGTGAGCAGGCCTTAAGCCCTGGGCAGCGGGTGCGGATTTTGGGGCTTAATGGGTTAGTACTTAAGCTGGCTGAGGTGAAAAGCGCTGATATCGAGCCGACTGAAAATCAACGCAGAGGAGACTGACATGGGTGAAGCTATCAGTGGTAGTTTAAACATTTCTTTTGGGGTGTTGTTGGTGCTGTTTGCGGCCTTGCTTATCAGCATGTTTCGCATCCTCAGGGAGTATGAACGCGGGGTGATTTTCTTTCTCGGGCGTTTTTACCGGGTCAAGGGGCCTGGGCTTATCATACTGATCCCTGTGGTGCAGCAGATGGTGCGGGTGGATCTTCGAACCATAGTGATGGATGTGCCCTCTCAGGATGTGATCAGCCGTGATAATGTCTCGGTGCGGGTCAATGCCGTACTCTATTTTCGGGTAGTCGACCCGCAAAAGGCGATTATTAATGTGGAGAACTTCCTCGCCGCCACCAGTCAACTGGCCCAGACCACCCTGAGATCCGTGCTCGGTCAGCATGAGTTGGACGAGATGTTGGCCAACAGGGAGATGCTCAATGCCGACATTCAAAGGATCCTCGACTCCCACACAGATGCCTGGGGCATCAAGGTGGCCAATGTGGAAATCAAGCACGTGGATCTCAATGAAAGTATGATCCGCGCTATTGCCCGTCAGGCCGAGGCCGAGCGCGAGCGGCGGGCCAAGGTGATCCATGCTCTGGGGGAGATGGAAGCCTCGGAAAAACTGGTGGAAGCGGCGCAGACGCTGGGCAAAGAACCCAATGCCATTATGCTGCGCTATCTGCATACCCTGACCGAAGTGGCGGCAGAAAACAACTCGACTATCCTGTTTCCGCTGCCGCTTGAGTTACTGAGCAAATTAAATGGTGCATTTAGCAATTTAAATGAAAAATCCAAAAATTAGCCTGAAACTGTTTGAAATGTCGCCCATTTACAAGGGGGTTAATATATTGTTATTTTGAGCGTTTGGGGATAGCTCAATAATAGGCCTCCGGCCTAAGTTATTTTAGTCGCGACTTGATCTGACACATTATCTTGAAAAGGTGAGAGTTACCCGTTTTGATAAAGGTGTCAAAGCTTCAATCAAAACAAAAGAGGTAACTCTCATGCTGCATACTAACAATCCCATCATTAAACACAAAGCAGATCACACATGGGACTTGCTTGTATCTTCCTTAGGCTCTAATTTCACAATACCATAACGGCTATAATTGCTGCACCTAGTATATATAGGCCACTAGTTAATGAAATTGATTTAATCACGCTAAACTCTTTCATCTCTATCTTCTTGATATTATCCATTTTTACAGACTTCCCTTCTCCGGATAACGTCGAATCAGTTGTGTTCTCGACTTTAAACTCAATTATTTCATCTGAGGTAGTGGTTATTTTTATATCCTTTCCTATATAGTTTGATGTGGGGGTGGAATCAAGTTTAACTTCGTTCAATGATGTACAGCCAGATAACATCAAACTGATTAAGAAGATCATGGTTAAATTTTTCATAGTAACCTCAACTTTATGGTTCATAACATCCATGGCTTGCGCCACCTGGTCTTGCGCATGGGTTTATCCAACTTCCTGTATCATAAACGGCTTGGTTTTCGTAAGATATTTTATAGTTTCCTGATATATCAAAATCAACTTTGTTCATGTAGTACTCTCTGTAATTCCAACCAGTGTAATATCTATGGTTTTTTCAGATATTGCTATTGATATATACTTTTCAGGATGTATTCCTTTAAGTGTGTTTTTTATTTCAAAACCTAAGTCCATACCATTAATAATCCAAGTGTTATCAGGTATAACGCTTTCAATGCCAGCTACATAATATTTATGGTTGTGAATACTGCTTAAAATTGAGTTCAATTCTTGTTGGAAAAAGTTAGGCTTAAAAACCTTTAGCAAGGACTTTGTTACCTTTGCTGCTAACTTGTTGAATATTCCATTTCCGTCAATATCTACAAGGACTCTAAGGTTTCCATTATCTCTAATATTATAGACTTGACCATTAATAGGGTTGCCCGAATTCAGATAATAAGTGCACCACTCATGGTTAAACGGTGAGGAGAGATCAACTGCCTGTTGGTGATACTCTGTAGTCGCCAAACAAACATGAGTAGTTACCATGAATTACAAGCAGTTGATCGAGGGACAACGATACCAGATTGAGGCCTATTTACGCGAGGGTTTCAGTTATCGGGAGATAGGAAAACGTCTGAAAGTCAGCCTCAGCACAATCAGCCGGGAAGTAAATCGCAATCGAATTCGGGATAACCATTACTTGCCGGAAGTCGCTCAGGCGAAGGCACTAAAACGCCGTTGTCAGTCCGCGAAGTCTAGAATATCTGGACTGACCATCACCTTTGTTGAGTTCGGTCTCAATGAGAANTGGAGTCCGGAACAAATAGCCGGTGTCGGTAAAATCATCGGATATAACGTCAGTCACGAGTGGATTTATGGCTATGTCCAGCGTGATAAATTATGCGGCGGCAAGTTGTACAAACAGCTACGCCAGAGTCACCGAAGATACCGTAAAGGTAACCGTGCGAAGCGTGTGATTATCCCGAATCGCGTAGGCATAGAGCATCGTCCCGCTATCGTGAACAAGAAAAAGCGGTTCGGAGACTGGGAAGCTGACACGGTTCTGGGCAAGCAAGGTACGGGCGCGATTGTCAGCCTGGTTGAGCGAAAAAGTAAGCTGTACCTGATACGCAAAGTGCCAGCGAAAAGCGCAGCCGATGTGGCCCGGGCCATGGTTGGTATGCTGTGGAAATATCGAGGTTATGTTCGAACTATCACTGCGGACAACGGCAGCGAGTTCTGTGACCACGAACAGGTCGCAGAAAAGCTTAAAACGGATGTCTACTTCGCTAAC